>JAYUYE010001171.1:0-6438 GCA_043752985.1 Myxococcales bacterium | reverse complement strand
GAGCTGCCAACGTCGGTGAGATAGATCTCTTCGATCACGAAGTCCGAGTTATTCACGACGCGGAGAGATGCACTGTCGTCGACGACGACGCCGCCGTCAGTGCAGCCAGCGAACGCCGCGAGCGATACGCACGCGGCAAGGATGGGAGCGAACAGGCGATGGGTCGGCATGGTGACAATCCATCGAGCAATGGTCGTGCCGCACACCAAGAACGCGCGTGCAGCCAGTTCACGTGGGTGCGCGCCGTGCCGGCGAGCGCGTGCGCGCGGGGCGCACACGCTGCGCTGACAACGAAATACTCGGGGCCGTGCTAGCGCCCACACTGCGCGGCAGCGCGCTTCGCCGCGACCGCGGTCGCGTCCTCGCTGCGCGCGATCACGTCGAGCTTCGCCTTCGCGGACGCCGGGCAGGCGGGGCCGAGCGCCCCGAGCGCGAGAGCAGCAGCACTGACGATCTCGGGAAATGCGGAGTCATCGAGGGCGGCAATCAGCGCCTGCGCAGCACCGGGGGCCTGCAGTCGCGCGATCGATGCAGCCGCGCTCTGCGCGAGAGCGAGTGCCTCGGCGCTCTCGATCGCGGCGCCGCGCCAGCGGGTGAACTTGCTGACGAGCTGAGCGCCGAGCTTCGGATCGCCGAGCACGACCGCGAGGCTGACGGCCTGCGTTCGGAGCTCGATCGGCGACTTGCTGTCGTCCCACGTTTTCGCGAGGAGCTGACCGATGCCAGTCGCGCGGCACTGGACGAGCGCTGTCAGTGAATCGACGCGGACGTCGATGTGCTTGTCCTTCGCCACCGCATCGCCGAGCGCCCGTGCCGGACCGGGACGCTGGCAACGTGCGCCGAGCGTCGATGCCGCGCGCCGCCGGATCTCGGGCCAGCTGTCGGTGGCCAGCGCGCTGATGATCACGCGATCGATTCCATCGGGGCCGTCCGCCGTGTGCCACGGATCGCCGGCATCGGTCTCCGCACCTGCGAGCGCGGACAGCACCGCGATCCGGACGCCGGGGTCGGGATCCTGCGAGAACGCGAGGACGAGCTTCACGGCGTCGAGCCGCGGGGCGTAGCCGATCGCGTGGACCGCGACCTGACGCAGTGCCGAGGTCTGCGCGCCGGCGGGTAGGGCGCGCAGCATCGCCTCGAGCCCACGCAGCGCCGCGGCGTCTCCGAGGGTCGCGATACCGTCGACGATCCGATAGCGGCGCTCGTAGTCGGTTGCCACGGGCAGGGCGGCGCGCATCGCGGCGAGCGCGCCCGCCCGTGCGGACGCTTGCATGCGCGCGTGGCGAGTCAGCGCGCGCCACAGATCGCCCGACGCCGGTGGATCCGTGTTGCGGTTCGCGGCCTCGATCAACACTTCGGCGGGCGCGTGGCTCAGCGTCTCGATCACAGCGCGCCGCAGCTCGGCCGGGCCGGTGCCCGCGAGGTCGACGAGCAACGGCAGCTCCTTGCTGTTCGCGCGGAGATGGGCCACCGCCGCGATCCGCGCGTCGACAGCGACGCCACTGTTGCCCGCGAGATCGTGGAGCTCCTGCGCGAGCCCGTTGCGCGCGAGGGCGTCGATCAGATCGAGGAGCGCGGGACCGGTGACCCAGCCCTCGGTCGCAGCGCGCGTCAGTGCCGCGCTCGCAGCGGGATCCTGGATCTTGACGAGCACCGCGATCAAGCGGCGGCGCGCGACTGCATCCGTGGTCTTCGCGATCTCTGCATCGATCGCCGCTGCGCCGGCCGCACCGCGCCGCGCGAGTGCCGCTGCCGCGCTGGTTGCGCCGTCCTTACCTTCCGCGACCGCCTTCGCGAGCATCGCCTCGCCCCCGCCGGCGCGCTCGCCGTCGGCGAACACCTCGAGCTCCGCGATCTCCGTCGCGCCTGGCGACGGGCCGTACGTGCTCTCGAGAACGACCGTCACACAGTCGACGGCTTGCGGCAGATCGATGACGTACGCGGTGCCGAGCGGGTCGTTCGCCGCATCGGGGAGCTCGACGCGCCATGCGTTCGCCGGCGTGACGATCGCGAGCATGCGCGGTCGGTTCGCGGCCTTGAGCGCGGCAGTTGACGTGGGATTGCCGGGAACGATCCGGATCTGGCGTGCCCGGGCGCCTGCGAGCCGTGGCTCGAACGTGAAGAACTGACCTTCGCCGGCGCTGACGGACAGCTCCTCGCGCCACAACGTATCGTTCCGTCCATCGTCGAGCTCGCGCGGAATCGCGAGTCCACCCGCGTCCGCGACGCCGGGCTGCAGCGATGCGGCCTTCGCCTGGACGAGCAGGGGCGGGGCCGCTGGCGTCGTGTCGACCTTGGCGATCAGCGCCGGCACACCCGCGGGGACTTGATCGGGCAGCTTCGAGACGCGCTTGAACTTCGAACCATCGAGGCGCTCGGCGAACAGAAACGTCGGCTTGCCGTCGCAGCGCCGGATATCGGGCCGAGCCTGGTAACGATAGAGCCCGGTCGCCGTTGCGGCGAGCTCGACCTGATACTCCGCATCGAGGCCGACGCCGCCGAGCTTGGTGCTCGCGACGATCGCCGCGACAGCGGTCGCTCCGGTGCGCCGGTATTCGAGGATCATCGCCTCGCGGTCCGTGCGCGAGCGCTTCTGATCAACGACAAGCAGCGTGCGGCCACCGCGGCGGGCCACGGCGAGCGTGACCTCGACGACCGCGCCGAGCTCGAGCTTCGCGCGCGGCCCACCCTGCGCGATCGTGAGCAGCCCCGTGGTCGAGACCTCGATCGTCTCGGGCGTTCCGTCGTTGTCGAGATCGTGGGTCAACGCGGCCAGCGGCGCCGCACCCCCGACCGAGGTCAGGGCGACCAGCGCCGCGGCAGCACCGAGGATTCGCATCGAAGGCACCCTAGCAGACACGGCGTCCGCGTCCCGATTGCAGCGCGGTGGACAGAGAGAGTGCTAGCGTGCGCGCCGTGTTCTCACCCGCGGACTACACGTTCGACCTGCCGCCGGTCCTGGTCGCTCAGGATCCGGCCGCCGAGCGCTCGGGATCGCGGCTGCTGCACGTCCACGCCGACGGTGTGCTCTCGGATCATCGGTTCGGCGAGCTCGTCGACCTGCTGCCCGCCAATGCGGTCGTCGTCGCGAACGATACGCGCGTCCTGCCTGCGCGCGTGATCTGTCACAAGGAAACCGGCGGTGGCGTCGAGGTGCTGTTCCTCGAGCCCGAGGCGCGCGTACCGGCTCCTGAGGGCTGTAGCGCATGGCGTTGCCTCGCCCGCGCGCGGCGTCCGCTCAAGGTCGGGCAGGAGGTCCGCGTCGACTCGAGTGGCATCATGCTGACCGTCCTCGAGGCGCGTGAGCCGAACGGCTCGCTCGTGTTCTCGGCGCCCGGAGATGGCATCGCATTCCTCGACGAGCACGGGCACATCCCGCTGCCGCACTACATCGTGCGCGAGGATCACGAGATCGATCGCGAGCGCTATCAGACGATGTTCGCACGCGTGCCCGGCGCGATCGCGGCGCCGACCGCGGGGCTCCACATGACGCCCGCGATCCGCGATGCACTGATCGCGCGCGGCATCACGTTCGCGACCGTCACGCTGCACGTCGGCTGGGGTACGTTCGCGCCGATCCGCGAGGAGGATCTGCGCAAGCACCACATGCATCGGGAGCGCTACGACATTCCCGCGGATACCGCGGCACTCGTCGCATCCGGCCGGCCGATCGTCGCGCTCGGCACGACCACGCTGCGCGCACTCGAGGCCGCTGCCACTGCCCCGCGGACGGTGAGGGTCGGGCCCGGATCGACCGAGCTATTCGTCTATCCGGGATCCGGCCATTCGTTTCGCGCTGTCGACCACCTCATCACGAATTTTCACCTCCCCGAATCGACGCTGCTGATGCTCGTCTGCGCGTTCGCTGGCACCGAACGTGTGCTCGCCGCGTATCGCCACGCGGTCGCAGAGAAGTATCGGTTCTTCAGCTACGGCGACGCCACGCTCGTCCACCGCACGAGCTGAGCGCCCGCTGCGCTCGAGCGCGCTCTCGATGTCCTCCAGGCCCGACACCGCGCGCGCTCATGGGCGCGCCGGGACGTGTATAACCACGCGCCGCGATGCTGTTTCAGCTGCCCACGCCTGGCTTCTCGTACGAGCTGATCGCGACGCTTGGTCATGCGCGCGCCGGCGTCCTCCACACGCCGCGCGGAGATATCCCGACGCCGGTCTTCATGCCGGTCGGAACGCTCGGCACCGTGAAGGCGATGACCGCCGACGAGCTGCGTGCCGAACCGCTCGATGCCCGGATCATCCTCGGCAACACGTATCACCTGTATCTCCGCCCGGGCCTCGAGGTGATGGGCGTCGCCGGCGGCCTCCACAAGTTTGCCGCGTGGGACCGTCCGATCCTCACCGACTCCGGCGGGTTCCAGGTGTTCTCGCTCGCCGCGATCAACGAGATCGATGACGACGGCGTCACGTTTCGCTCGCACATCGACGGCTCGAAACACCGGTTGACACCGGAGGTCTCGATGCACATCCAAAAGGTGCTCGGATCAGACATCGCGATGTGCTTCGATCAGTGCCCTCCGGGCGACGCTCCCCAGGACGTCCAGGAGGTCGCACTGGCACGGACCACGGCGTGGGCGGCGCGCTGCCGTCGTGCGGAGCGGGCGGAAGGACAAGCCTTGTTTGGCATCGTGCAGGGCGGCATCGATACGCCGCGGCGACTACGTCACATGGCCGAGATCACGCCGCTCGACTTCGATGGTCACGCGCTCGGTGGCCTCGCGGTCGGCGAAAAGGTCGAGGAGACGTATCGCGTGCTCGACGAGGTCGCGCACCTGTTGCCTGCCGACAAGCCGCGCTACCTCATGGGCGTCGGTACGCCGACCGACCTCGAGCGTGGGATCGCGGCCGGCATCGACATGTTCGATTGCGTGATGCCGACCCGCAATGCGCGCAACGGCTACCTGTTCACGTCGCAGGGCAGGGTCAATATCCCGAACGCCAAGCATCGGACCGACCTGGGCCCGATCGACCCCGAGTGCCCCTGTTCGACCTGCCGGACCCACTCGCGGGCCTACCTGCGACATCTTTACATCGCGAAAGAGATCCTCTACTCGAGGCTCGCAACCCTGCACAACCTCACGTTCTACGCGCGCCACGTCCGGGCCATCCGCGACCGGATCCTGGCGGAGGGTCAGCGTGCTTGACCCTATACCGGCCCAGTGCTAACCAACCCGAGCTTTTTCCGATACTTCAGCCCGATCCGAGGAGTCCGCCTATGCAAGCGATGCAGCCGATCATGATGATGCTGGTGATGTTCGGGATTTTCTACTTCATCCTGATCCGTCCCCAGGTCCGCAAGCAGAAAGATCACCAGGCTCTTCTCGGCAAGCTCGGGAAGGGCGACGAGGTCATCACGCGTGGTGGCCTGATCGGCAAGATCACCGGCATCTCCGATGACGGAGTGCTCGTGCTCGAGCTGCAGGAGAAGGTTCGTGTTCGCGTCCCGCGTGCCTACGTCGAGGGCAAGTGGGAAGGCAAGGTGCCCGAGGGTGCCGAGAAGCAGCGCGCCGCGTGATTCAGCTTTGATCTCAGGTTCGTTCGAGGTGGCTCATGGAACGTAGTCTCAAGTGGCGCACGCTGGCTCTGATCGGGAGCATCGTGCTGTGCATCTGCACACTCGCGCCCAGCTTCATCCCGGAGAAGCTGCCGTCGTGGTTCTTCTGGAAGAAGAAGATCAACCTGGGGCTCGACCTCCAGGGTGGTCTCCATATCGTTTACAGCATCGATCTCGATCGAGCGGTCGATGACAAGGCATCGGACATCAAGCGCGATCTCGAGGCGCGGTTCGCCGACGAGAAGGTCAAGGCGACGGTCAAGACGCTGGAGACGCCCGTCGGTGGCGTCACGGTGATCCTGGACGACGCGACCAAGCTCGAGGCGGCGCGGGCCGCGATCACAAGCGATTACGGCAAGGACATCAGCCCGCGCGAGTGCATCGCGACCGATGGACCGAACGCGATCTGCTTCCGCGTGTCGTCGGCCTTCGCCGACAGCATCAAGAAGTCCGCGCTCGCAAACGCGGTCACGACGATCCGCGAGCGAATCGACGAGAAGGGCATTGCCGAGCCCACCGTGGTCGAGAAGGGCGACGAGATCCTCGTCGAGCTCCCCGGCCTCAACAAGGAAACGATCCAGGAGACCCGCGGCATCATCGCCCGCACCGCGAAGCTCGAGTTCAAGGTCGTCGATGACGGCTCCGAGTTCATGCGCAAGGTGTTCGCCAAGGTCGGCAGCGAGGGCAAGGAAAGCAACCCGACCGACCTCGCCGCGATCAAGGACGAGATTCGTGCCGAGATCGACCAGTGGCGCCCCGAGGACGGCGGTGGCATGCACACCGACTACTACCTGACGGCGTACGACCGGCGCGAGCTGGTCACGGTCGCGGTCGCGAAGGAGATCGACTGCCCCGAGCGCAACGACCGC
>JAYUYE010001170.1:0-2543 GCA_043752985.1 Myxococcales bacterium | reverse complement strand
CCGGCGAGATCGGTGTGCTGTGGGTCAAGGGCGACTCCGTCGCGCACGGTTACTTCCAGGATCGCGACGCGAGCTGGAAGACGTTCCATGGTCACTGGTGCCGCACCGGCGATCTGTTCTCGATCGACGAGCGTGGCTATCTGTGGTTCTCCGGCCGCGCCGATGATCTGTTCAAGGTCGGCGGAATCTTTGTCGCGCCGCGGGAGGTCGAAGATTGCCTGCTCGGACACCCGGCGGTCTCCGTCGTCGCAGTGATTCCCGCCGAGGATCACGGACTGACCAAACCGAAGGCACTGATCGAGCTGCGGCCCGATGCGCGCGGGCGGATCGAGTCGATCGATGCCAGGCGCGCGCTCGTCGTGGAGCTCAAGGCGCACGTGCAAGAGCGGCTGTCGAAGCACAAGTACCCGCGGTGGGTAGCGTTCGTGGACGACCTTCCCAAGAATGATCGAGGCAAGGTCGACAAGAAGACACTGATCGAGCGCGAGAAGCGCGGCGAGCTCGGAGGCGAGTAATGAGCGAGAAGTTTTTGGCGCGCCACACGACTGCGAGTCTGTTCACCTTGCTCGGGGGCAAGAAGCCGGTGGTCGCGCTCGTGCCGATCGGCTCGACCGAGCCACACGGTCCACACCTCGGCCTCGGCACCGACGTCGTGATCTCTGCCGCCGCGTGCGTGCGCGCGTGCGAGGTGCTCGACAAGAAGGGCCCGTTGACCGCGGTGATCGCACCGGCGGTGAGCTACGGCGTCACCGACTGCGCCGTCGGGTTCCCCGGTGCGGTGTCGATTCCGCCCGCGGTGTTGACCGCGTACGTCGCGGCGATCTGCGATGGGTTGCTGGCGCAGGGGCTGCGTCATGTCTGCCTCGTCAATAATCACCTCGAGCCGGCACATGACGTCGCGGTTCGCGCGGTACTCGTCGGCCGCGAGGGCAAGGTCAGCTACGCGTGCCCGCTGACCAAGAAGTGGGCGCGCACGCTGTCCGCCGAGTTCAAGAGCGGCGCGTGTCACGCGGGCCAGTACGAGACGTCGATCGTGATGGCCGCGGCACCCGAGCTCGTCGACGAGCAGCTCCGAACCACACTCGCTGCGGTTCCGGTCTCGCTATCGGAGAAGCTCGCCGCGGGCGTCAACACGTTCAGCGCGATGGGCATGGAGCTCGCGTATGCGGGCTCGCCCGCGACGGCATCGGTGGAGGAGGGTGAGCAGCTGATCCAGCGGCTCGCCGAGATGGTCGTTGGTGAGGTGCGCGAAGCACTCGGATTGCCCGTCTGATGCCGCGCTCGAAGCCCAAGACGAAGAGCTCCGCGACGTCCGCGAAGCCGAGTGCGCGCGCGAACAAGCCGGTCGCGACGAGCAAGCCCGCGAAGCCTGCAAAGGCGTCGACGAAGAAGTCGGTCGCGAAGAAGTCTGCGAAGCAACCATCGCCACGCGAGACCGCACGTAGCCGCGCGCCCACGATCTCGGTCCGCGACGACAACCCGCGCACGCGCGCGCCGGCCGATTCACCGCGGTCGCGCCACGACACGATCGCCGAACCTGCGATCGAGGTCACGCCGCACGAGGCGACCGCAACCTCGGCGCTCGATCACAGTGCCGAGGCAGCCGATCCGGCGCGCGCCGCGGAGCTGGCTGCGCTCGAGGAGCAGGTCGAGACACTCACCTCTCCCGATCTGCTCGTCGCCCTTGCGACCCGGATCGATACGCTCGGCATGCAGCTCGCGTACGAAATCTCGCGTCACGCGCACGATGCAGCGCACGTCGCGCCGCTCAAGCCCGTGTTGATGCGCGTGCCTGCGCTGTACGGCAAGACGCTGCTGCGCGCCGCCGAGAAGTTCGACGATCTGGGAAGTCCCCGACGTGCGGCGTACGTGTTGTTCGAAGCACTGCGCAAAGCCTTCGACCCCGAGGTGATCGCGTCGGTCGCCAACGCGCTGTCGTTCATCCTCGAAGCGCATGGCCAGGCAAAGCCTGCCGTCGCGATCCGCGGGCTTCTCGCCGAGCGCGAGGATCGACGCGCGCGTGGCATGGATCGGCGCGAGGTGCGAACGCAGTTCGCGGTCGCGCTCGAGGTTCTCCGCAATGGCGGCGTCGAGTGGGACGCGCTCGACGACGTCGCCGATCAGTTCGACTAGCTCCGCTAGCGACGGCCGTCGGTCAGCAAGCGCGCCGCGGGCAAGCCGCCCGCATGCTCGCGCAGGAAAATCGCGCGCGCACTGCGGTCCACGAGCCGGCACGCGCCGACGCCCGCACCTGCACCGGTGCCGCACGCGATCGCGCAGAGGACCGTCGCGCCGATCACGCCGCCGATCGAGATTGGGAGCAGCAAACCGAACAGCAGGCCGCCCGCGAGCACCGCGATCGGTGGCGCGAAGATCAACTTCGCTGCGCTGCGCGTTGACTCTTCCTCGTGCCAGTCCTGCTCGCAGCCATCGCAGCGCTCGCCCGGGACCAGCGTGTGCACTGCGCACCGCGTTCTCGTGCACCGGCCGCAGCGCATCACCGGCTTGGCGAGGCAGTCAGTGCAATCCACGGGGCCCATCCT
>JAYUYE010001169.1:0-6446 GCA_043752985.1 Myxococcales bacterium | reverse complement strand
ATGACGCTGTCGGCTCAAGCTGCGGCCTTTGGCGTCAGCGTTCTCGATAGCCACGAGACCGAGCTGGTCGAGCAGGCCATGGCCGCGGTCAGTGCGCGCTCGCCAGCGGACGCCGGAATCCTTGCCGGGCTGATCGCCGAGCTGAAGGCGACCTCCGAGCTGCTCGATCGCCAGCGCCCACTGCGCCGCCCCACCGCACTCGGTGGCGAGCCGCGCAACGAGCAGACGCTCATCGATCATCTGTGCACGATCGACGGCCTGTCAGGCGATCTCGCGCTCCCGCTCAAGGCCACGCTGTCGCGGACCTATCTGCTCACGAAGATCAATTTTCTCCGCGGCTTCGTCAAAGCGACTTCGGCGCTTACCGACTCGCCCGACACCGCGAAGGTCACGCACGAGCTGCGTGAGGAGCTGGCGCAGTCGATCTACACGCTGCTCGCCGAGGAGCTCTTCCTCGCGCTGCTCCGCAAGCCCGACGTCACGCGCCGCACCAAGCAGCGCGCGGCCGACCAGCTCATCACGGTGTGGGACGACGCCGCGCTCGAGATCGATGACTTCTCGCCGCTGCTCGAGTCTGCGTGGCACGCGCGCAACCGGATCAACAGCGCCTACGGCACGCTCCTTGGAGCGACCGAGACCTTCCGCCTCGTCACCGAGGATTGCTCACCCGACGTCCTCGAGTTCTTCGGCCGCGACGGCATGTCGGCCGACGAGAGCGCCGCGTTCGAGGAGTTCTTGTTCAACATGACGAGCGAAGAGCTCGCGACGCTGCGCCGCGCGATGCAGCAGCAACACCTATCGGCAGCGAGCCCCGCATGGGCCGCCGACATCCTCGGTCGCCAGATCGAAGAGCTCGAGCACGCGAAGGAGATCGACCCGATCGCGCTGTACCGGAGCTACCAGCGCCGCCAGCTCGCGGCGGACTTCCGCCTGATGTCCGGTGCACCCGGCCCGCGCCGTACGGCCGAGGGCTACCTGATGGTGTACCTGCTCGATCAGCAGTAGCGGCTGAGCCTAGAGGGCCTGCGCTGCCAGGTGCTTCGAGATCAGCTTCGAGAGCTCCGGGATCGCTTCGATCACGTTCTTCTTCGCGCCCTCGCGCATGCGCTGATACATCTTCTTCGCCGTCGTGTGCGACGTCTTCTCGGCGCGCGCATCGGTGACCGACAGCAGATCCTCGGCGACCTCGTCGGAGCGCGAGACGACGTAGTCGGAGAACGTCGTGGTCTTCTGCACGGCCCACTTGTCGTAGTGCGGCTGCAGCTTGCCGAGCCAGTCGTTCAGCAGCGCATCGACCGTCTCGGGAACGAACGACTTCTTGATGCCCTTGATCATGGCGTAGGCGCTCTTGATCACGAAGCCCTTCTGCTTGACCTGCGCGTCGATCAGCCCGACGCAATCCGTGATCACCTGAGGGCGAACATCTTCCTTGCTGAGCGACTCGGTGAGAGTGGGCATTGCGATGCCGCGTACCATAATTCCCGAGACCCTACTCGGCAATCACCGACGCCTCACTTCTCGTTGAAGGTGACGCCGTAGCGATCGCAGCGCGTCTTCATCTGCTCGCGATCCGCCCCCGGCAGAAGCAGGTAATGCTTCTGCGCCTCGGTCGAGTTCCCGTCGATGCACGACGCCGACACCATCACGCGCAGCATGCGGACATTGCCCGGCTCGATCCCCAGCGCCTTCGTGGCGAACGTCTTTGCCTCGTCGAAGTCGCCCTTGTCGTAGGCCTTGGTCGCCTCGGACATCAGCCCATCGAGCTTCAGGACCTCGTTGCCGTTCGGCTTCTCGGCGTCGGCGGGCGGCGTCGGGGTGGTCCGGGGCGGCCGCGGGGTACCTTCGGGCTCGGTGTCGCGCCGGGGGATCGCGACCTGGCTCGGTGCGCTGTCGCGCGCGGGCTCGGCCTCGGGCGCGTCGTCGCGCACGGGCGGGTCAGCCGTACGCGGAACGTCGGCCGTCGCGGGCGTGGCCCGGACCTCGAAGAAGAGGTAGAGGCCCAGGCCGAGAACGGCGAGAGCAGCAACCGTCAACAGGATGTGACGCACCGTCACGCCGTTCCATAGCATGGGTTGACGCGGATCCGCCAACCAGCTTATTTCGCCGTGATGACGAGAGCCGCTTCGATCGCGATGGTTGCCTGCGCAGCGCTCGCAGGCGCGTGCGGCGACAACTCCAGGGAGTGCGGCGAGAACACCGAGCTCGACGAAACTGGCCTGTGCGTGGGCACCGGTGGTGCGGCGACCTGCCTGAATGGCACGATCCTCGATCCGGCCAGCGGCGCGTGTGTGATCGATCCTAGCTCGTGCCGGGACGGCACGGTGCTGGTCAGCGGCGCGTGCCGCGACCCGAACACCAACGTCACGCCGGACCTTCTCGAAGGCGCCGAGCCCAATGGTGCGGGCGTGGTCGAGACGAGCACGACTCCCGCCGGCGAGATCACGCTGAAGCCGATCGGTCAGTCCGTGATCATCAAGGGCACGACCAATCCATTCCGTGACGCCGACATGGATGGCCAGCCCGACGCCGACTACGACACGTACTTCGTCGATGTCACGGCGCCCACGCTGCTCGACATCGCAGTCGACGGCACCAACGGCACGATGTCCGCATTCATCGTGCTCGCATCCAGCGCGAGCAACCCGGTCAACCTGGTCGATTCGGGCTGGATCCGCTACGGCATGAACGTCAGTGGTGACATGTCGAAGCGGCAGGTCTATCTGCCGGCGGCGGGCACGTACGCGATCGCGTTCGCCGACACCCGTTCGCTGCACATCGACGGCGACTCGCCCCCCGCCGCGGGCTCGGGTGGCGCGGCCGGACATCCGACGGCGAACTACTACGCGACGGTCCAGCAGGTCGCGATGCCGGTCGCCACGCCGATCACGCTGACCGCCGGCGCCAGCGAGATCACGGGCACGATCACGAGCGACATCAAGCTGTACGCCGCAACCCTGGGCCTCGGGGTCCATCAGGTCGGCCTCGAGATGGTAGGCGTCGCGGCCAATCCAAGCGTCGTCGTCCTCGAGAACGACGTGTTCCGGACGTCGGCCGACGAGGTCCAGGGTCCGCTCGGTGCGGTCCCCGCGCAGGTCGTGTTCACGGGCGTCGCTCCGACCGACAGGATCCTGATCGTCGCTGACTTCACCTACCACTACGGCACCGCCGCCCAGCCGTTCACGCTCTCGGTCGTGACGCCGGCCGCGCTGTAACCACCGCACGCCACGTGCTGCCAGACACTCGGAGTTGCCCTCAGGAGGTGTGAGCGGACAGACAGCCGGTGCCGCTGGGGGCGGCGCTCGGTTTCGGGGTACATTTGGGGTGGGAATGGGGACTGTACCGAAGCCGCCACCGCCGAAGGCGTCGGACCCGCCACCGCTGTCGATCAAGATCGGCGACATGGTGCTGGACCGCTACCGGGTGGTCGAACAGATCGCATCCGGCGGCCACAGCGTGGTGTTCCGCGGTCAGGACGAGCGGCTGTCGCGCCCGGTTTGCATCAAGGTGTTCTCCGGTCTCGGCGGCAAGTCGGGCGTCGGTCGCACGAGCTACGAGCACTTCGTGCAGGAAGCGTTCGCGCTGTCACGGCTGACCCATCCGAACACGCTGCGGATCTACGACTTCGGTCACCTCGGGCCCAAGGACGCCGAGGGCATGCCGCTCCAGGTCTGCGAGTACATGAACGGCGGCACGCTCTCGAACGTGATCCGCGAGCGCGGCAAACAGTCGGTGCACGAGACCGCGCTCGTCGTGTCGGCAATGTGCGCGGCTCTCTCGGAGGCACACGGCCTCGGGATCGTGCACCGCGATATCAAGCCGCAGAACATCCTGTTCGGCGAGGTCGGCGGCAAGAAGCTGCCCAAGCTCGCCGACTTCGGAATCGCGAAGTGGAGCGTTGATGCCGACGCCGAAGATTCCGGTCAGCGCGCCGAGGACACCGCGATCGTCGCAGGCCAGAAGCTCGCGATGTACTCGCCAAGCTGGGCAGCGCCCGAGCAGCTCGCTGGGCAGCCGGTCAGCCCGTCGACCGACATCTACTCGCTCGCGGTGGTCGCGATCTACATGCTCTCGGGAAAGGCGATCTTCGCCGACGAGGATGTCTACGCTGGGTACAAGAAGCGGCGCTACGCCGATGATCTGATCCGCGACGCACTCAAGCCCAACGGTGTGTCGTCTGCGGTGATCCAGCTCCTGACGAAGGCGCTCGCCTTCGATCCGAAGAAGCGGATCCTGAAGGTCGACGAGCTGTCGACCGAGCTGGCCGCCGCGATCGAGCCCGCGACCGAGGAGCAAGCGAAGCTGACGGCGGAGTCGCATACGCAAAACCTGCCGGTGCGGAAGGCGCAGTCGGAGCTGCCACATCCGCAGACGCCGACGACGCCGAACAACGCGATCACGCCAGCCGCCGGGCAGCCCGTCGTCGATCAGCACCCGGCGCAGCCGCGGACCACGACCCGACCGCAGCAGGGAGCGCAGCATCCGACGCCGCGCGCCGGGCAACCGCAGCATCAGGGACAGCCGCCACACGACCCGCAGCAGCCCAGCTATCCGCAGCAGCAGCCGCAGAACAGTTATCCGCAGCAGCCCGGCCCGCACCACTCGTCGCAGCAGCCCCCGCCGCAGCAGCCCGGCCCGCACAGCTCGCCGCCGCAGCAGCCGCAGTACCCGCAGCAGCCGCAACAGGCGCAACCGCCGGCGCAACCGCTCTACCCCGTCCCTGCGGGAACGCCGGGGTCGTGGCATCAGCCGCCGCCGGTCGCGCGGCCACCGTGGATGTCGGCGGTGCAGCAAGCGCCGAGCGGTCCGAGCCGTGTGCTCGCCTTCGGTGATCTGCCGCAGCATGCGGGCGAGCGGACCGTCCACTTCGTCCACGTCGGGCCGAACAACCAGTGCGATCTGTCAGGCTCGCAGAGCTCGCGGGTCCGGATCACGATGATTCACTCGCCGAACGGACTCGTCATTCACCTCAAGGGACTGACCTGCTTCGTGGCCCACCTCGGCGGGCGGCCGTCGCCAGCGGTGCAGATCGATCATCCGAGCGACATCGCGATCGTCACCCCGCGCGCGCAAGAGATCGGGCATATCAGGGTCGCCACAGGCATCGCAGAGCCCGGTCAGCTGATGTTCTTGCTAGGAACTGACCGGGTGGCCATTCGAAACGACGACTGTACGGACCCGATCTTGTTCGACTTCGGGCCAGGATCCGACGCATACTTCGTTTACACTCGGGGACGGGCGATTCCTAAATCGCCGCGTCGAGGCTAGATGGCTCACACACCTCCGCCAGGTCCTCCGGGACCGCCGCGCAACAAGACGCCCTCGGTGCAGCCCGCCTTCGAGGCGGAAGACTATGGCGACTTCGAGGGCGACTCGACGAACATCAACCAGATCCCGAACGGGCCTGGTGCGATGCCGCAGGGCACACCGCGCCCGCAGCAGCACTCGCAACCGCCGCAGCAGCATCAGCAGCAGCCCCAGCAGGGGTTCGCATCCGCACCGCCGCAGCAGGATTTCAGCCAGCCGCAGCAGATGTACACGACGGGCATGATGCAGCCGTCGCACGTCGGTCAGCTCCCCGGTCCGCCGATGAACCAGGTGTCCGGCATGATCAGCCAGCCGACGCCGTACGTGTCGCGCAGCCGGATCTACGCGTTCGTCGTCGACGAGACCGGCATGCCGATCGAGCTCGGCTCCGGTCGGTTCGCGAAGGCCTACCTCGGGGAAGAGCGCTGGGTCGAGTCCAAGACCACGCTTCGTCGCCCGGTCGCCCTCAAGTGCCTCCAGCGCGGCGTGACCGGCGAAGATCAAATGCGGTTCCAGATGGAGAAGGAGATCCTCGAGCGCGTCCAGGGTCACCCGAACATCGTCGAGCTGCTCGGCTCGGGTGAGGGCGACAGCGCCGGCTTCATCCCGCCCATGATCCGCGAGCGCGTCGAGAACGACTTCATGATTCTCGAGCTGCTCGACATGAGCCTCGAGGAGCGCCTCAAGGGTGCCCGTCAGAAGCGCCGCCGCGATGATCTGCTCGCGGTCCCGCTGCGCGAGCGCATCTTCCGCGCGCTCGAGTACATCATCCCGGTCGCGACCGCGGTCGAGTTCGCTCACCTCGTGCGCGACACCTGTCACCGCGACATCAAGCCGGCGAACATCCTCGTCAAGTTGTCGGATCCGAACCTGCGCGGCTCGCAGATGAAGATCAAGCTCGCCGACTTCAACGTCGGCAAGGTCGCGGACGCCGACCTCGACGTCTCGATGACACGGTTCCAGGCGGTGCCTGGCACGCTCTACTTCCAGAGTCCCGAGCAGGAGACCAACACGTTCGAGCTCCTCGTGAACTGCACGCAGGGCTCGCCCGAGGTCGAGTTCTTCGAGGACTTCTACATCGACATCTACGAGAACGACACGTTCTCGCTGTTCAACCGCAACGAGCTCTACTCGATCGCGGC
>JAYUYE010001168.1:0-2549 GCA_043752985.1 Myxococcales bacterium | reverse complement strand
CGATGGTCTCGCCGTCACAGCAGACGCGGAGCTTGGTCGCGGGGTGCGTGTCGTTCGGCAGGGCCTTCTTGAGGGCGTCGACGTTCTTGCGGACCTTCTGCAACGGCATGCCGGTGGCGACGAGATCCTTCGCCGCCTTGACCGCGAGCAGATCGCAGAACGTGTAGTAGAAGCGACCGCCCTTGCGGACCGTCGGTCCGACGAAGCCGGTCTGGGTCCAGTAGCGCAGGCGCGACTCCTGGACGGCGAGAATGCGAGACACGTCGCGGATGCTGTACAGCTCGATCATGCGTTCCTCCGCTGTGCCTCGACATTGAGGCTGAGATGAATCTCGGGACCTTTGGCGCGACTCTCGACGTCGACGTGGGGGACCGACAGATCGCACCCTGCGCTGATCCGGGCCTCGCCGATCGCGATGCGTCGCGCGTGCGAGCGGCAGCGTTCGTCGGAGGCGTAGAGGAACGCCACGCGCTGCGCCGTTGTCGAATCGGGTGAGTCGCTGATCAGCGCGGACGTCCGCGCGAGATCGACGGTGAGCATGGTCGAGCCGGTGTAGACGTCACCCGCGAACTCGCCTTCGGTGAGGATCCTTGCGGAGCCGTGAAGGAGCTCGACCGCGACCGGCGCGAGCCGGACCGTGACCTCGCGTTCGAACAACGAGACACGGCGGGCGAGCGCCATGGGCTTGCGAGGTGGTGGAGCGAGCGCGGCCGCACGACGTACCCGTCGAGGAGATCCCATTCCGAAAGGCTAACGGAGTGCTCACTCGCGGGCCAAGTTTCCTTACATGTCGGTACGCAAGTGGGGATGCTAGGACCCTGAGGTGACCCGCGACCCCATGCCCCGCTGGCTTCTGGCCGTGTTTTGCGTGGGGGCACTGGTCATGCTGGCGCCGTTCGCGCCCTGGATCGTTCTGGGTATCTGGCTCGGGCTGTACGCCGATCGCGTGTACCAGCCGATGCTCAAGGTGTTCGGCGGCCGCCGCGGGACCTCCGCGACCGTGACGGTGCTGCTGTTCGTGATCTTCCTGCTGCCGATCGCAGGGTTGATCGGCTCGCTCGTGGTCGATGCGATCGCCCTCGTGCAGCGGCTGCTCGCGACCAAGGAGGGGCACTCGATCCTCGAGCGGCTCGCCGGTGGTGATGCCGTGCCTGGCAAGAGCCCCGACCAGTCACTGACCTCGGCGGAGGGCATCATCGACCTGTTGCGCGAGCAAGGTGGCCGCGCGTGGGCTGTGTTCTCGCAGGTCGCGGGTGTCGCGGTGCATGTCGTGGTCGGCATCCTGATCATGGTGTCGGGCATGTTCGGCGTTCTCGTCGATGGTCGGTCCTGGTACTCGTGGGTCGAGCAGCACGCACCCGTTCCCGCGGATGCGCTGCACCGGTTTGCGGCCGCGTTCGTGGAGACCGGGCGCGGCCTCGCCTGGGGTGTCGTCGGCGCCGGCGCGATGCAGGCGCTCGTCGCGACGGCGGCCTACTTGATCCTGGGTGTGCCGTCGGCGCTCGCTCTCGGCATGCTGACGCTGATCTTCTCGGTCATCCCGGCGATCGGTACTGCGATCGTGTGGGTTCCGGTCGCGGCGGGGCTCGCCTTGACCGGTCGCGAGGGTGCGGCGATCGGACTGGCCGTCGTCGGCGTCGCAGTGATCGGCAGCATCGACAACCTCGCCCGGCCGATGCTGACGAGGCGTGGTCAGCTCCAGCTGCCGACCTACGTGACGCTGATCGCCATGTTCGGCGGCGTCGAGCTCCTCGGCGGCTGGGGCCTCATGCTGGGCCCGCTCATTGTTCGGCTGGCAAAAGAGGCCATCTTGATTCGCTCCGAGGCGATGGCTAACCCCGTCGTGCCGTCCTGAGGTAGCCACGCCCGACGTGGCGTGATACGGCTTGCAGACCCGGCATGACGCTCGACGTGAAGCGCTATCCGATTCTCGTCGTCGACGACGAACAGGACAACCTCGACGCCTTCCGGTTCAACTTCCGCAAGACGTTCGACATCCTCACCGCCACGAGTGGTCCCGAGGCGCTGCAGATTCTCGAGGGCAAGGAAGTCGCGGTCATCGTCACCGATCAGCGGATGCCGAAGATGACCGGCATCGAGCTGCTCCGCGAGGTCAAGTCGCGGCAGCCCGAGGCCGTCGGGATCATTCTGACCGCGTTCACCGACGTCGACGTGCTCGTCGAGGCGATCAACCTCGGACAGGTCTATCGCTACATCACGAAGCCGTGGGACGCGAAGGAGGTCCGCGGCGTCCTCCAGTACGCGATCGAACGCTACGACCTGCAGCGCGAGAACAAGCGGCTCGCGGCGCAGCTCGCCGCGTACACCGGCTATCTCAACCAGCAGATTCACGGCGAGTTCGATTTCGGCAACATCATCGGCGACAGCGGCCCGCTGCGCGAGGTGCTGTCGAAGGTCGAGCAGGTCGCGCCCACGAGCTCGACCGTGCTGCTCCGCGGTGAGACCGGCACCGGCAAGGAGCTCGTCGCACACGCGATTCACATCAACTCGCCCCGCGAGGAGAAGCCGTTCGTTCGCGTCAACTGCGC
>JAYUYE010001167.1:0-2555 GCA_043752985.1 Myxococcales bacterium | reverse complement strand
CCTCGACCGTGCGTGTGCCTCGGCCGTGCGCGCACACGGCCGGTCAGCGTGATCGGCTGACCGGCGAGGGCCCGGTTCGCATCGCCGGGACATTCGGGGCGCCCGTTCGCTCGCACACCCGGAGCCGCGCGGAGCGAGCCCGTGGGTTCCGAGCGATCTCCTCGTCGCTACCGAACACGGCCTTGCGCGTCACCAACTCGCACACGGGCTCGACGCGCTCGCCCGCTTGCTCCGCGAGGTGCCGGGGCAACGAGGTCGTCCAGCCGAGGTCGCGGAACCGGTTCTTGACGAGCCGATCTTCGAGCGAGTGAAAGCTGATCACCGCGCAGCGGCCACCGGGCGCGAGCAGGTCGGGGAAGTCGAACAGGAAGCGCTCGAGCTGGACAAGCTCCGCGTTGACCGCGATCCGCAGCGCCTGGAAGGTCCGGGTCGCGGGATGGATCTTCGACTTGCGCTGCTCGAAGATCGGGATCGCGTGCGCGCACACGGCCGCGAGGTCCGTCGTCGTGTGGATCGTGTCGGCGAGCAGGGCCTCCTTGATCATGCGCGCGATCTTCTTGCCGTGGCGCTCTTCACCGAGCTCCTTGATCACCTCCGCGAGGTCTTCTTGATCGAGCTCGCGGATCAGCTCGAGCGCGGTCTGACCACGCGTCGGATCCATTCGCATGTCGAGCGGCCCCGACTTCGTGAACGAGAATCCGCGCTCTGCGTGATCGAGCTGCGGTGACGACACGCCGAGGTCGAGCAGGATTCCGCTCACGGGTCCGACCGCCAGCTCGGCCAGGATCCGGGGCAGCTCGGCGTACTCGCCATGAACGAGGCGGGCCCGATCACCGAACCGAGCCAGAACCTCCCGAGCAGCCGCGAGGGCCGCCGGGTCGCGGTCAATCCCGATCAGCGTTGTGTTCGTAGAGTGGCTGAGGAGCGCTGCCGCGTGCCCCGCGCCGCCCAGGGTCCCATCCACATAAACGCCATCATCTCGGGTACCTAAGTACTCCAGGACCTCAGCGGCGAGGACCGATGTGTGGTCGAACCCAGCCACGTGGTCTCGTTACCACGCCGCCAGCGCAACGTTGCAGAAATCTTGCGATCTGACCGCAAACCGTATGCAATTAGATGTAGGGATACGGCCCACTTGCTTGACGATCCGGATGGCGTCTCCTAGACTCTGCCGGTTCGTCGATCTGACGTTTGGCGACAGGATAACAGGTGCTTAGGTACAAAGAAACCGAAGACATCGACGCTCGCTTCAGCGAAGTCGAACGCATCGTTACGGCGTGGCGCACTCGCGTGTCCACGGCGAACCCTGTCGCGCGCCAAGAGTTCAACAACCGGCTTCGGATCTCGCTGATCCACCACGACGCTGCCCTCGAAGGCGAAGTGTTGTCGTACAGCGAGATCAAGGCGGCGGTCGATCCGAGCATCATCAGCGACCCGTCGTTGATCCCTTCGTACGAGGAGATCCGGCGGTTCGATGACTCGTGCAACTACGCCGCAGAGCAGGCCGCGAACGCCAAGAAGAAGCCGTTCAAGCTCGATACCGTCCGCGAGATCTACTCGATCCTCGCGCCGGACGAGAAGGCGAAGGGGCTGCCGTTCCGCAAGGAGAACCCCCTCCACCGGCTCTACTATCACGACATCCAGCCGCCCGAAAAGATCGTCCCCGCGATGCGCAAGCTCTCGGAGTGGATCGACGAGCCGGCGAACAAGCACCTCCACGTCATCGAGAAGGTCGCGACCTTGCACTCGAGGTTCATGGCGATCTTTCCATGGGCCAAGGAGAGCGGTCGCACCATCCGCATCGCTTCCAACCTCCTCCTCCAGGAGGGTGGCTATCCGATCGCGATCGTTCACTCGATCGATCGCCAGCGCTACTACGAGGCGCTGCGCGGTGATCACCTCGGGCTGACCTCGCTCTATCTCGAGGCCGTGCAGACCACTGCCGAGACCGAGATGCGCGTCTACGATGAGGCCAGCAAGGGCCCCACGAAGAAGCGCGCGAAGAAGTCGTCGTCCGGCACTCCGACCAAGGAGTAGGTCTTCGCGCCTCGTGGCGCGTTACCGTGCCCAGCCGTGCAGGACCTCGTGATCACACCCTCGTTGACGATTCCCTCCGGGGAGTTGTCGCTCTCGTTCGCGCGCTCGGGTGGCGCGGGCGGGCAGAACGTCAACAAGGTCTCGAGCAAGGTCGACCTCCGCTGGAACATCGAGGCGTCGGCGGTGCTCCGCGCCGAGGATCGCGTGTGGCTCCTGCAAAAACTCCGCAGCAAGCTGACCACCGACGGCACGTTGATCGTGACGTCGACCCTCACGCGCGATCAGATCAAGAATCGCAATGACGCCGAGGGCAAACTCGCGCTGATCGTCCGCGCCGCGCTCGAGCGTCCGAAGACGCGCAAGGCGACGAGGGTCTCGAAGGGTGCGAAGCGCCGCCGGGTCGCCGACAAGCGGCACAAGTCCGAGGTCAAGAAGAACCGGCGCGGCGACGGCGACTGACGTACTCGTCGAGAGCCTGGCGAAGGTCCATGCGGTACTCGAGACGATGCGGCAGGAGC
>JAYUYE010001166.1:0-6465 GCA_043752985.1 Myxococcales bacterium | reverse complement strand
GGTCGGCTCCGTCACCCGTCGTTTCAGGGCCTGCGCCTCGACAAGGCTGCACGCGAGGTCGTGCGTGAGCAGCCGGTCACGCCGTGACGGGAATGGTGAACCAGAACGTTGCACCGACGGACGGCGTGGATTCGACGCCGGCCTTCCCGCCGTGTGCCTCGACGATCTTGCGGCTGACGTAAAGTCCGATCGGGGGCGTGCGGCTCGCCGTGGGATGGCGCCGCTCGAAGATCGCACGCGACTGCGCCGACGTCAGGCCGGGGCCGGCATTCGCGAACGACACCGTCGCGCGTCGGTCGTGCTCCTCGAGCCGGATCGCGAGCGGTGAGCCCGGATAGCCAAAGGTCACGGCCGAATGCAGAAAGCTTCCGATCACGCGCTGGGTCCGGTCGCGATCGATCCGGCTCTTCGTGGTGGGACGGATGTCGAGCTGAACGGCTTGCCGTCGCGCGGGCAAGATGTAGCGCTCGACGCTCTCGCTCAGCAGATCGCCCAGCTCACTCGGCTCGCGCCGCAACACGAGGCGGCGTGCGTCGAGATATGCAAGGTCGATCATCTCCGCGGCCATCCGTTCCGCGGGCATCAGCGCGAGCAAGCCGCGGTCGATCCCATGCGTGATTGCAGATCCGCACGCCCCCGCGCGCTCTGCCATCACGTGCAGCTCGTGGATCGATGTCGCCACCGTGTCCTGGATTGCCTTTGCGAGCACGACCGCCTCATCCAGCGCGATGTCCGCAGAGGTCCCGCCCGGCAACGTGACCCTCGCGAACCTGTCGGTGGGTTCAACGCGTGGTTCGGCTTCGCTCGCAGCAGTGTCTTCGCTCCCGCTTCCCCATCGATGTTTCATGTCGACCCCTACCTCCTCCGGGATACGAGGTCGCGAGACGGATGACAAGAAGAACATCACCCGAGCTGCTCGCACTGCGGGAGCGTTGTAGCCCGCATTGCACAGTGCAGTTTCGTTGTGAGCTTGGCGCACGCGATCGACCACGTAGGCCGACTCCATCGGTCGCTATCGCGTGCTGCTCCCGGCGTCCGCACCCTCGTCGAGCACGCCGGCCGGTCGGCCCGCGTTGCTCGTGATCCGCGCGACCTGCCGCTAGCGATCGGTTTCGGTGACGCCGATGAGCTGGCGCGCCGCGGCGAGGAGGTTGATGTCGGTCGTCCCGGCGCCGAGCTCGAGTAGCTTGGAGTCGCGTGCGAGCTTCTCGATGCCGAGCTCCTCCATGTAGCCGTAGCCGCCATGGATCTGGATCGCGATCAACGCCGCGTCGACCGCGAGCTGCGCGCTCATGGCCTTCGACGCGTTGATGTACGGCATGTCCTTGACGCCGTTCTGCTGCATCCACGCGAGGCGAAAAACGATATTCTCGACGGTGCGCAGCTTGAGGAACAGGTCCGTGATCTTGAGCTGCACCGCCTGGAACTCACCGATCGCGCGCCCGAACTGCTTGCGCTCGCGGACGTACGCGAGGCTCGCGTCGTAGCAGCGCTCGATGATTCCCCATGCCATCGACGGCACACCCGAGCGCTCGCTGCCGAGGCTCTCCTTGGTATCGCTACGGCCAGCCTTGCCCTTCTCCTTGCCACCGAGGAGGTGCTCGACGCCGAGCTTGACGTCGTCGAAGAACACCTCGCTCGTTGGTGAGTCGCGCATACCCATCTTCTTGAACGGTGGGCCGACGGTGACGCCCGCCATGGTCCGCTCTACGATGAACGTCGCGACCGGGCGCTCGGCCTCGGGCTCACCGCGATCGATCTTCGCGTAGACCAGGAACACATCCGCGCCAGGACCGTTGGTGATGAACGTCTTGCTCCCCGACAGCACGTAGCCATCGCCGGAGGGTTTCGCGGTCGTGCGCATCGAACCGAACGCATCCGATCCCGCGTTCGGCTCGGTCAAGCACCACGCGCCGATCTGCTGCACCGTCGAAATCGGGAGGCCGTACTTCTCGATCTGGTCGGCGGTTCCTTTCGAAACGAGTGCGCCGCCGACGAGCCCGATCGAGACGCCGAAGCCCATCGCGAAGCCCGGCGACACGCGCGACAGCTCCTTGACGACGACGTGCATCATCATCGGGTTGCCAGTTGCCTGCGACATCGTCTTCTCGGCGTCGTCAGGTGGCGCATCTCCACTGCGCAGCTTCGCGATCCTCTTCTTGACCGCGCCGCCGAGCATCGCGTCGAACCCGAACGCCTTGGCCAGCTTCTTCATGAGATCGAACGGCATCTCGGTTCCTGCCTCGAGCGCCGGAATCTTCGGCACGAGGTTTGACTGACACCACTGCCGGATCACGCCAGCGATCATCTGTGACTGCTCGTCAAGCTGGAACATCCGCACATCCTAGCCCGCGGCCAGGACAGGCACGTAACGATGTCGTTACCACCAGTGATACCCTTGCCGGTACATGCAGCGGTGCCTGTGGATGGTCTTGTTCGCGCTCGGCGCGTGTTTCTCGCCGAAGTTCAACGACGGCGCGATCACATGCGGTCCTGACAACCTGTGTCCACCGGGCCTGGAGTGTTCCGCCGGCGTCTGCCGGGCCGAGGCCCTGCCGATCGATGCGCCCCCGGACTCACCGGGCATGGTGACCCTGACGCTGTCGAAGACCGGCACTGGCACGGGCGACGTGACGTCGGCGCCTGCCGGCGTCACCTGCGGCGCGACCTGCGTCGGAACGTATCCGGCGGGGGCGATGGTGACGCTGACCGCGGCTGCGCTCCCTGGCTCGACGTTCACGCGGTGGAGTGGCGCGTGTTCGGGGATGTCGACGACGTGCACGCTCATCCTCACAGCCAACACGACGGTGTCCGCCGAGTTCGGAGGAATCATGCGCACGTTGACCGTGATCTCCGGCGGCAATGGAACCGGTGCGATCACGTCGAGCGCGGGCGGGGTGAACTGCCCCGGCGTGTGTGTCATCCAGGTCCCGGACCAGTCTGACGTCGTACTGACCGCGGCTCCGGCCAGCGGATCCGCGTTTCTCGGCTGGAGCGCCACGACCGTCTGCGGGGGCAGCGGCACGTGCGACTTCAGAATCACCGGGGACACCTCGGTCACCGGATCGTTCGCGCGCGACAACAGCATCCTCATCGTGAAGTCGGGGACCGGTACAGGCACGGTCGTCAGCACGACACCCGCCGGTGGCATCACCTGCGGTGGTGATTGCGTCGAGAGTTACGCCGTCACCACGACGGTAACGCTCGACGCCACGGCCTCCGGTAACTCGGACTTCATCGGCTGGAGCGGTCCCTGTGCGGGCACCGGACCGTGCGAGGTCACGGTGTCGTCGGCGGTGCTGGTGACCGCGCAGTTCAATCTCAAGCAGTTCCCGCTCCTGGTGACCTTGGCCGGCACCGGCACCGGCACGGTGACATCCGCCCCGAGCGGCATCCAATGCGCCGGTGACTGCGGCGAGACCTATCCGTCGGGGGCGAGTATCACGTTGACCGCGGGCGCGGACCCGGACTCGATCTTCACCGGCTGGTCGGATCCAAACTGTCCCGGAACCGGAACGTGCTTGGTGATGGTCACCTCGATCACGACGGTCACCGCGACGTTTGCGCAGATTCTTCACAAGCTCGACATCGCCAAGGACGGCAACGGCGCGGGGACCGTCACGTCCTCTGGCGGAATGATCGACTGCGGCGCGATCTGCAGCGAGCATGTCGTGCCCGGCACCGTCGTACTGGTCGCGGCGCCGGCCACTGGCTCGGTGTTCACGAGCTGGGCAGCGCCCGGGTGCGGCTCGAATCCGATGTGTCCCGTGAGCGTCACGGCGGCCATGACGGTGACCGCGACGTTCACGCTGACGACCCACCTGCTCACGGCGTCGACCGCGGGACCCGGAACCGGCACGGTGTCGTCGACGCCGGGCGGCATCCTCAACTGTGGGATCGCCGGCACGTGCAGCGCGCTGTTCAACTACAATACGATGGTCACGCTGACGCCGACCGCCGCGACGGGGTCGTCGTTCTCGACCTGGAGCGATGCGTGTAATGGCGCCGGAATCTGCGTCGTCACGATGAACCAGGCCCAGCTAGTTGCCGCGTCGTTCACGGTCAACAGATATCCGCTCGTCGTCACGCTCACAGGCATGGGCTCCGGCTCGGTGTTGTCCAGCCCGCCGGGCATCACCTGTGGCGGCGGAACGCCCGATTGCATCGAGTCATACGCCCACGACACCGACGTGACCCTGACCGCGAATGCGAACGCACCCTCGTTCTTCGTCGGATGGTCGGGCGGCGGCTGCCCGGCCAGTGGCAACGTGTGCGTGGTGGACATGCTGTCCGCGCAGAGCGTCACCGCGAGGTTCAGTCCTCCACCGAACCGGATGTTCGTGACGTCGGCAACCTTCGTGCCGGGGAGCCTGGGCAGCGTGTCCAATGCCGACATGAAGTGCCAACAGGCGGCCAACGCAGCGGTCCCACCGCTCCCCGGAACCTACAAGGCATGGCTGTCGTCCTCGGGCTCCAACGCGATCGACCGTCTCCAGAGCGCCTCTGGTTGGGTCCGGGTCGATGGCAAGGCGTTCGCCAACACCAAGGCCGATATCGCCAACGGACGGCTCTACAACCCACCGCGGATCGACGAGCGCGGCAACGACTTGCTCGAGAACTTCGCCGCGACGGCAACGGGTCCGGGCGGGACCTACAGCAACAACGGCGACTGCATGAACTACTCGTCGACCGCCGCGGGGGTGAACGTGGCGGGCGGCAACACGATGGGGCAGGGCTTCCTGTTCACCATGTTCCAGCCGCTCGCGTGCGCCGCGCCCACGCACTTGTACTGCTTCGGCATCGACCGCCAGGCGAACGTGATCCCGCCAACGCCGGCGGCCAACACCGTGCGGCATGCCTTCATGAAAATATGGCTTCCGGGAGGCGGACTCGGGGCTGCGGACCAGCAGTGTCAGCTCGATGCGGCGGCGAACAACCTCCCCGGGACCTATCGGGCTCTCCTCCCGACAACGACGAGCTCGGCGCTGAGCCGCTTCGACCTGACGGGGCCGCCGTGGGTGCGCGTCGACAACGTGCCCATCCTGCCGACGGCGGCGGGATGGTCGACGGCTTCCTACTTCGACAGTGCACCCAATCTGTCCGCGAACGGTACGGTCGTCTGGGACAACAGTGTCAACTGGGCCGGCGCGCCAAGCATCACGGCTGTCGGGACAATGACCTGCGGCGACTGGCTCAATGCAAATGCACAGACCACCTACGGACTCTCGGGCTACACGAAGATCGACCGGTTTTTCGCCCTGACCGTCAGCCCGTGCAACGTTGGCGCGACCATCACGTGCATGGAGCAGTGATGGCTCCCGCCGAAGGTTCTCGAACCGCGTGAAGTCCCTGTTATCCTGAGTGGGATATGCGTCGCTGCCGCAAGTGTAACCAGGACTGGCCCGAGACGATGACGGCGTGCCCGAACGACGGGTGGTCGTTCACGGTCGAGGTCGACGCGACCTATCACCCGCCGAGCAGCCCGCCAGCGCGGGCGGCAAGCTCGACCGCGGTGATCGGGGATCAGGCGTCCGCGGCGCACGCGCACGCGGGGCAGTCGTCCGACCTCGCCTCTGGCTTCGTGGTCGGCGAATACCGGATCGACAAGAAGATCGGGGAGGGCGGCATGGGGGCCGTGTACTCCGCGCTGCATCCGATGATCGGCAAGCGCGCGGCGATCAAGGTGATCAGCTCGGCGCTCGGAACCGATGCGTCCGCGGTCAACCGGTTCGTCCAGGAGGCGCGCTCGGTCAACCAGATCGGCCACCCGAACATCGTCGACGTGTTCGCGTTCGGCGAGCTCCCCGACGGTCGCAACTACTTCGTCATGGAGCACCTGCAGGGCGAGAGCCTCGCGGATCGCATCCAGCGCGCGGCGATGCCGCTCGGCGAGGCGATCGAGATCCTCGATCAGATCTGCGATGCGCTCGAGGCGGCGCACGAGAACCAGATCGTCCATCGCGATCTGAAGCCCGACAACGTGTTCCTCTCGGCAGTGCGCGGTGGCCGGATGATGGTCAAGCTGCTCGACTTCGGGATCGCCAAGCTCGCCGATGCGCCGGGAACCGGAGGCGGCGTCTCCAAGACACGCACGGGCATGATGATGGGGACGCCCGGCTACATCTCGCCGGAGCAGGCCCGCGGCAAGAACGTCGATCACCGCACCGACGTCTACGCGCTCGGATGCATGACGTTCGAGATCGTCTGCGGTCGGCTGCCGTTCGTCGCCGACAGCGCCATGGACATCGTGCTGATGCACATGACCGCGCAGGCACCGCGGCCGAGCTCGCTGTGGCCAGAGATCCCGCCGGTGCTCGACGTTCTGATCGCACGCATGCTCGAGAAGGATGTGAGCTTGCGGCCGACGCTCGCCGAGGTCCGCGGCGTGTTCGCGGAGCTCGTCACGAGTGGGATCGTCACGTTCACAGGCGGTCGCGGCAGTGCGTTCGGGTCGGGCATCAGTCG
>JAYUYE010001165.1:0-6470 GCA_043752985.1 Myxococcales bacterium | reverse complement strand
GGAACGCCGCGTGGGGGCCTCCGAAGCCCATCGGGACACCGAACCGCTGCGCGCTGCCGATCGCGATGTCGGCACCGAGCTCGCCCGGCGGCGTCAGGAGGGTCAGTGCGAGGAGGTCGGTCGACATGACGACCGCGCCCTGCGCTGCGTGAACGCGCGCGATCAGCGCCTTGTGATCGCTCACCGTTCCATCGGTCGCCGGATACGACAGCAGCACGCCGGCCACGTCGCCCGCATCGAGCGCGAACTCGGCCGGCGCCGCGATCTTCAGCTTGATGCCGAGCGGCTCGGCGCGCGTCCGCATCACGGCGAGCGTCTGCGGATGCGTGGCGGCATCGGCCCAGAACGTCATCCGCGCGCGACCCTTGTGCTCGACGGTCATCACCATCGCCTCGGCGGCGGCGGTCGCCTCGTCGAGCAGCGATGCGTTCGCCATGGGCAGGCCGGTCAGGTTCTCGATCACCGTCTGGAAGTTGACGAGCGCCTCGAGCCGGCCCTGGGAGATCTCCGCCTGGTACGGCGTGTACTGCGTGTACCAGCCAGGGTTCTCCATCACATTGCGCAAGATCACCGGCGGCGTGATCGTGTCGAAGTAGCCCTGCCCGATGAACGAGCGCAGGACCTGGTTGTCGGCGGCGAGGTTCTTGAGCTCTTCGATCAGCTCGTGCTCCCCGAGAGGCTCACCGAGCTGGAGCGGTTTTTTCAGGCGGATCGCCGCCGGAACGGTCGCGCTCGCGAGCTCTTCGAGGCTCTTGTAGCCGAGCGCCGCGAGCATCTCGGTGATCTCGGTGTCGCTGGGCGCGATGTGACGACGGGCGAACGTGTCGGAAGGAGCCAGGATGTCAGGCTGCACCCGTGCACCCTACCGCGCCCTCAGGTTCGGAACAACGACAGGTAACGCTCGGGAAAATCGGCGAGATCCATCGCCGCGCCGCACTCCGGGCAGGGCATCTTCGGAGCTCGCATCGCCCGCAGCTCGGCGACATGCGTCGCCACGTCAATCAGCGGGGTCCCCTCGACACCGCACGACGGGCAGAGGTACTGCGCGTGGAACGAGGCGACGTCGATCCCCTTGAACTCGGGGATCACGTTCATCTGGGTGATCAGGACATCGGCAACGCGCTCGAACGTGACCTTGCCGCGCTCGCGGAATGCGCGGACGAGCCGCATCCACTCGCGCATGCCGATCGAATTGATGAACGTCACACTCGACGTGTCGAGAACGACGTCTCCGGGCGGCACGTGCGTGAGTAGATCGCCGAGCGCGGTGGCGCTGTCGTCGATCCGACCGGCGAGCACGATCCGCGAGCCGGAGACCTCTACCTCGAGTCGACCGATCCTCATGGCGTGCCCTCAAACGTCCCCTCGAACGAGTGGAACGAAGCCGACCTCCCGAGCTCGGTCGGTTTGTAGCGCACGTCGAGGAGTGTGATCACCTCGGTCAGCACCGACGGCGCTGTACCCACGACGAACTGGTTGCAACACGCATAGGCGAGTGGAAGCCCCATCCCGCCCTCGGTCGACGCGTTCGCTTGCTTACCGCCAGTCGCGAGCCGTGCACCGACGCCGGATGCATCGAACGAGCCCCACCGATCGCGGACCTCGATCGCGAGGTAGCGCGCGTCGGTTGCCCACCGCACCGTGACGACCTCGCGGCCGGCGAGTGGACGCCCGCGATCGCGTGGCTCGGCGCTCCGAAACCGCTTGCCGGTCTCGTCGACGGGCGCGGCATACAGAGCATTTGCGATCAGCTCGTCGGCGATCACGCTGACCAGCGAGCCCACTCGATCGGGGAGCCCTACCGAGATCACGTCCTTCGCGAGCGCGGTCACTGCGGCCTCACGGTCACGCGCGTCCTCGAGCGTGTAGCTGCGAACCTCGGCGCCCCACGCGATGTACTTCTCGAGCCCGAACGCGTCGCCGCGGATCAGCTTCTGCACCGTGGCGATCAGCTCCTCGGCGAGGATCGGCATGGGATGCGCGACGACGTGCTTCCACCCGGCGGTGAGGAGAGCCTCCACGGTCGGCCCCTCGGCAGGCGCGAGACCCTCACCGGGCACGGCGATCCAGGCGCGAGCCTGCTTGTCGCGCAGGTTCGGGCGCGAGGCGGCGAGCCCTGCATCGACGATCGCGATCGTCTCATCATCGACCAGTCCGAGCAGCGCATCGAGGTTGTCGACAACTTCGACGGGACACAGCGTCGCGCCGACCAGACGCTGCAGCGCGCGCTGCGCCTTGCGCTCCGGGTGCGCGACGACCAGCTTGCCCCGCGGCGCGGAGGACGGTTGCACGTTGTGTAGTGTGCCTGAAAACTGCGGCTCGATCAGTAGAGGACGGCGAGTGTCGCCGCGCCACCGACCGACCGATCCGACGCGCCGCCGACATCCTTGCTCGTGGCATCGCGATCGCGGTTGTTCGCCAGCATGCCGGTTCCGGTGAACGCGAATCCGACCTGGGTGAACTCGCCGACGAGCCGGATCGCGAACCGGTTGCCGAGGACGATATCGAGCCCGGCCTGGCCAGAGCCGCCGAACACCTTGGCGCGGCCGTACGACTCGGGTTTCTGGATCGGACCCGCGTCGATGATGATCAGCGCCTTGCCGCCAAACGTCAGCGCGAGCTGCGGAATGATCGGGATGCGAAACGTGATGCCTGGGTCGATGAGCTTGTAGCTCGTGTCGGGGACGTCGAGCGAGGCCGGGTTCATCAGGTCGCTGCGATCGGTCTTGAACGTGCGGCGTCCGTAGCCAGCGCCGAGCGTGACCGTCGGGCTCGTCGCCTTGCCGCCGAACGGGATGCGAATGCGGCCGCCGATCGACCAGTGCTGCTGCGTCGCCTTGACCGGGACGTTGGCCTCGGCGCTCGTGCGGAGCGTCAGCGACAGCGTCTTGTCGAACTCGCCAGCGAATCCGATGATCCCGGCGATGCCCTTCGGGTTGATGAAGGCAAACGGATAGAGCTCACCCTCGACGCGCGCACCCGGCACGGGCGCGTTCCTGTACGGCTTCGGCGCCTCCGGGAAGTTGCTGCGCGAGGTGAAGATCAGCTGACGGTTCTGGACCGAGACGCCGACATCGACGCGCACCGCGACGGTGTTGGCGGTATGCGGGCTGACGCGGGCGACCGCAGCCTCGATGTCCTCTTCTTCCTCCGCATCGGGGGCGGTCTCGCCGTCTTCGCCCTTCGAGACCTTCTTCTTCTTCTTCTTCTTCTTTTTCTTGTCGTCGTCGCCCGTCGTGTCGTCGTCATCCTCTTCGGCGGCGGCGACCTTCTTCTTGTTCTGTTTGTCGTCGTCGGCGGGAGCGTCGCCGGCGATCCGCTCGATCATCTTGTCGCGCAGCTTGCTCTTGAAGGCCTCGGACTTTGCGTTGTTGTACGTGACAGTGAAGCCGCGGGCCTTCTTGCCGCTGACGAACAGCTTGAACTTGAGAACCTTGCGCTTGCCGTCCTTGGAGTAACTCGCCTGCACGATCGCGTCGGCCTCGAGCTCGGTCGCGACCTTCTTCGCCTGCTTCGCATCGAGCTCGCCCTCGTAACCGAGCTTGTCGATCGCGCGAGTGACGACCTTCGGTGCGAGTAACGACAGCTCTTCGCCATCGAGCGCCTCGGCGACCTGATCGCCAATGTCTCCGTTCGCGTCGTTCTCGATGGGCGTCAGCGCGACTGTCTTCGGCTTGGCCTCCGCCGCCGGAATCCACATCACGCCGACGAGCAGCGTGACGGCCAGTGTGACCATCGCCAGGGTTCGGTGCATCGAGGAGCCTGAGCTGCCGATGATGATACACCACGCTCGCGATCGCCACCGGCGAACTGCCCTCGCCGTCACCTTGCCGCTTGCCATCGGGTGTCAGCCGTGGCCAGCTGCCGGCCCATGGACCCTGTGGATCGTCAAAACCTCAGCATCACCGGCCGTCACAAGGCGGTCACCGGGAGCCACCTCGCGGTCGAGAACGACGTGGTGGTGATCGTCACACAGGCGTTCGGGCCTCGCGGTGACAACCTGGTCGGGATCTCCGATGTCCAGTTCGACGGTCACGCCTCGGTCACGGTCGGAATCCGCGTCGATGGCAAGGAGGGCCTCGTCCACCTGTCGCCGATTCACGGGGACGGTCGCAAGATGAAGCCGTTCGACATCGCACACGGCGCGCGCTGCGAGCTGTTCTGCCCGGTGTCCAAGCAGCCCCTCGATCTCGTCGGTGAGGTCGAGGATGGCAGCGGCGCTCGCTACTACGCGATCTACCTCACGCCGCAGCTGTCGCGCGGCTCGGTGGTGATGGTCTCCGACATGTGGGGCCACTACCACTCGCGGATCATCGACGACTTCGAGCTGATCTCGTCGTGGGCCGCCCGCCAGAGCGACTGATCACGGCACGTCGAACAACAGGAAGTACGCGCGCAGGTTCGCGTTCGCCAGCGGCTTCTTGATCCGCGGCGGACCGATGATCCCGAAGAACACCTGCTCGAGCAGCGGATTGCCGACGATGAACGCGGCCCGCCAGCCCTTGAACTTTCGCACCGTGAACGCGAGCGCACCGTAGAGCTCGCGGAGATCCGCGTCGTGGAGGCGTTCGCCATACGGCGGGTTCGACAGGATCAGACCCTTGGCATCGGGGCGGCCGCGCTCGCGCGCAATCTCCGCGATGACCTCGGGACGCAACGTCGACACATCCGCGCGCTGCCAGGTGACATCCGGCGTGACGCCTGCGCGCTTCGCGTTGTCGCGAGCGGCGGCGAGCACCTCGAGATCGAGATCGCAGCCGATCGCGATCGGTGACGCATCGGGGAACAGTGGCCCGGCGACGTGCCCCTCGGGCGCTGTGATGCCAAGCGCGGCGAGCATGGGAGTCTCGCGCGGCAACGCGCGCGCGGCCTGGACCGCCTCGATCGGGATGGTGCCCGAGCCGCACATCGGATCGACGAGGATGTCGGTGCGCGAATCAAAGCGCGCGAGCATCAGCAGCACCGCCGCGAGGTGCTCGCGCAGTGGGGCCTCGCCGGCATCGGCGCGCCAACCACGCCGCGACAGCGAGCCACCACCGAGATCGAGCGAGAGCACGATCTCGCCCTTGTCATCCATGCGTGCAACCCAGCGGGTCGCGGGCTGCTCGGCATCGATGTGCAGCTTCGCGCCACGCTCGCGTGCTGCGTCGATGATCGCGTTCTTGACCGTGCCGACGACCTGGCGCTCGCCTGCTGCGAAGTCCTCGACGCGACGCGCCTCGACGGAGATGCCGTCACCGTCTCGCCACAACACGCGACCGTCCGCGAGCAGATCCGCGAGCAGCTCGTCGTAGAGCGGCTCGAGCCGCTTCGCACTCGACCGCGCCACATCCCACATCACGCGGGTCGGCGTGCGCATGTACGTGACCGCAGCCCACGCGAGCTCGCGATCGAACGGCATGACGAGCTGACCGAGTCCCTCCTTGCGCGGATTTGGAGGTCGTCTCCGGAGGGCGCGCTGTGCGACGCGCGTCAGCTCGGCGATCATCACCACGTTGGTCTGCGTCGACCCCACGATGCGCAGCTCGTCGACAATCATGACAACCCATTCAGCGAGGCGAGCAGGCCCGCTTCCGCGAAGAACCGCTTGTGGAGATACACGCCGCGACCGGTGGTGCCCGCCGGTCCCTTCGGACGCGTGTGCAGATAGCGCTGCGCGAGCCGTGCGACGTCAGGATCCCAGTCGAGCAGGTACCACGACACGATCGTCGCATCCGGCGCCGGCATCCCCGGCACCGTCGCCCTCGCGAGCCACAGCGTGCGCTGCAGCTTCGCGAGCGTCGCGCCGCGGCCCTCACCGACCATCGCGATCGCCGGATCTTCGACAACCCCCCAGTGGCCGCTCACCTCGCGCGCGACCGGCACCGTCTTGACCTCGATGTCACCACGCCAGTCAGGCTCGCCCTGCCCGCGCTCGACGATGCCGAGCAGCTGCGCCGCGCGAACGCCCCACGCGCCCTTGTCGCGACCGCGCGGGCCGAGTCGAACACCGATCGCGCGATCGGCCGCCGCGAGCAGATCATCGAGCGTCTCGGGCTCGTCGGAGGGCGGAGCGGGCGGCGCCTGCTCGGGCAGAGGCCGCGGCCAGCTAACGCACGGCGGCGCCATCCCACGCGGCGCCGCCTGGATCACGAGGTGCCCCCCGAGGAGGATCGGCCGCGGCTGCAGCCGATCCGAGACCTCGATTCCGCCGCGTTCGAACGCAGCGCCCCACGCCCACAGCGACGCCCGCAAGATCGGCGAGCGAACGCCAGCTGAACTCGCCACGCGCAGCGCGGTCGCGAGATCCGCGAGCTCGGCGCGGCACAGCGCGTTGAGCAAGCCGCACAGATCCCCGCGCCAGCGAGCGATCACGCTTGCGCGCGCCTCGTCGATGTCGAGTGTCCCCCTGCCCCGCGGCGGCGCCACATCGAACCGCAGCACGCGCAGGCTCGCGAGTCGGCGAGCAGTCTCGCCCGACATCAGCGCAG
>JAYUYE010001164.1:0-2559 GCA_043752985.1 Myxococcales bacterium | reverse complement strand
AGGGCACGGTGACCTGGGATCCCAAGGCCGGGCACGAGCGCGTGACCCTGACCGGAGCTTCCGGCACCCAGACGATCGTGCTCGATGCGCGTCAGGGTCGACTCGACGTGATCGCGAGCGACCTCAAGGATCCGGCCGGCAAGACGATGTGGTCGGTCGAGAACGCCGGGTTTGACAGCGTGAAGGACGCCGCGGAAGGCGAGCACCGGCTGCCCGCGAAGACGCGGTTCAAGTCGCCGCAGGAGAACGCGGACCTGCTCGTTGACTGGGGGGATCGCACCGTCAACCCGACGATCGACGACGCGAAGTTCAACGTGCAGATTCCGCCGGGGCTGCCGCTGTGCGGCGCCAAGCCCTAGCGACGCGAGATCGTGACCGCGCTCGCTGCGAGCTCGGGCGGCGCGTCGAGCCAGGTGTCCATGGTGAGATCGGCGAGCAGGTGGCGGCGGAGCCACGCGACATTGACGCGCTTCGAGACGGTGCGTGCGCGCTCGGCCGGTGCGCTGCCTGGCCCACAGAATCCGCAGAGCCCGCAGCTCGGATCATCGACCCAGTCCATGTGGTCCGCACCGACCACGGTCACCGAGATCGCCGGACTCGGCGCGGCGGCGTAAAAGGCGGCGAAGTTGTCCGCGGTCGGCGCGCACGGCATGCCGCCGCCGCTGCCGTTCGTGGTCTCGCCGATCACCGCGATCGCGGCCGTGAGGCTCGCCATCTTCTCCGGTGCGACGGACGGGTTTGACGAGTCGACGGGATCCCAGGCGACAACCGCCTTGATCCGAGAATCGAGCGTCGCCGCGAACACGCTGATCTTTCCGCCGAGCGAATGCCCGGCCACGGCGACCTTCTGCGGATCGATCGCGAGCGCGGTCTGCGCGAGCGCCCAGGTGATCACGGCGGGCACATCGGTCGCGAGCGTGGTGTGGTTCGGGAACAGGCTGCCGCCGGCATAGTCGGTGAGCACCACCACGAACCCCCAGGTCGCGAGGTGGCGCGCGTACGACACGTACTGCGAGCGTTGCAGCTGGAATCCGGGGGAGATCACGACGACCGGACGAGCGCCGGCGGTCGACGGCGTGTAGATCGTCGCCTGCAGCATGCGGCCGGTGGTGGCGCCGGGAATGGTCGCCATGCTCACGGTCACCGTCGCGTCGCCGTCGAGCGCAGGATCGCGCGCCGTCGTCGAGCCTCCATCGGGTGCCGCATCGATCGATGGTGACGCCGAATCGATGGTGAGGGCGTCCGGAAGGTTGCTCGAACTATTTGTTCCGCCGCCGCACGCGGCGAGCAGGAGCAACATCGGCAGCAGTGGGGTCAGTCGCACGGGGATCCTCCTCGAGTAGCTTGTGGAGCGTGGGTAGCAACAACTTGCGGCGGAGCAGCACGACGAGCCGCTCCGAGAGCTGGGTGGCAGCCGTCGTGAGGCGCGCGACCTCGCCGGGCTTCGCGCGGGCGACCACGCCTTCGCGGAACATCCGGAGCTCGATCGCGACGAGCGCGCGGATCGCCTCCAGGTAGGCGCCGAGGATCTCGAACGGCAGCATCTCCGGCGTGATCCCGGCGCGGCGAGCTGCGCCGAGGGTCGACAGCAATGCGAGGTCGTCACCGCGGTACCGCTGGTCAGGCCCGCTCGGGACCGCGAGGCCGGCGGCGGCGAGCACATCGAGCTCGCGGTCGGAGTTGCCACGCGCGAGCACCTCGTCGCGGGTCCTCGATCGCTTGCCTCCGTGGCGCGCAAGCACGCGCGCGATCGCGTCGGCGGCGGCGAGCTCGTCGGGCGCTTCGGCATCGCGATCGATCGTCTCGCGAATCACATCGAGCGGCAGGAACTGGCGGCGCTGCAGCTCCTTGATCGCCTTCAGCTTGCGGATCAGCGCCGGGTCGTACCAGGACATCGTGCGTCCCGACTTGCGAGCGGGCGCGATCAAGCCCTCGCGCAGGTAGTGCTTGATCGTCGGGATCGGAACGCCCGATCGCTTCGCAAGCTCGCCAATCCGGACCAGTGTCACGAACTGGATAGTAGACAGTTCTAGTGTCCAGTCAACGGATCGCGCCGTGTTCGACGCCCTCGTCGGCGGGGACACGAGGTGATAGCGTGCGCGCCGTGACGTCCTCGATTGCCGGCGTGCTGCTCGGCCTGATGGTCGGCTTGCGCCACGCGTTCGAGCCCGATCACCTCACGGCCGTGGCGACGCTGGCGGCCGAGACACACGACGCCCGACGGGGTGCTGCCCTGGGTGCGCTGTGGGGGCTCGGTCACACGCTGTCGTTGGTCATCGTCGGCGCCGTACTGATCGCGCTCGGCGAGGTTGTTCCGGCGCGACTCGCGGTGTCATTCGAGCTCGCCGTGTCGGGCGTGCTCGTTGCGCTCGGCGTGCGCGCGCTGGTCAAGGCGTGGCGCCAGGGCAAGGTCGGTGCGATCCACGCGCATCGGCACGGCGGTGCAGCGCATGTCCACGTCGGGCCGGAAGCGCACGTTCACGTTGGACGCTGGACGCTCGCCTGGCGGCCGCTCGCGGTCGGGCTCGTCCACGGTCTTGCCGGCAGCGGCGCGCTGAC
>JAYUYE010001163.1:0-2563 GCA_043752985.1 Myxococcales bacterium | reverse complement strand
ACCCCGTGATTCTTCATCGCGATACCCGCTGCGTCGCCGTCAACAAGCCGAGCGGCCTGTCGACACATCGCGGCTGGGACGACAGCGACGACGCGCTCCTTCAGCGCGTGCGCGACGAGATCGAGATGTACGTCTATCCGATCCACCGCATCGATCGCGGAGCATCAGGGATCGTGCTGTTCGCGACCGACAAGGAGGCCGCCCGCGCGTTCACCGACGCGTGGATGGGCGGTGAGGCCGACAAGCGCTATCTCGCGATCACGCGCGGTCATCCACCCGAGTACACGGTGCTCGATCATCCGATCCCGCGCGCCCCCGGCGAGGATCGCGTCGCAGCGATGACCGAGTTCTGGCGCCACGAGACGTTTGGTCGCTACGCGCTCGTCGAGGCGCGACCTCACACCGGTCGGTTGCACCAGATCCGCCGCCACCTCAAGCACCTCGCGTGTCCGCTGATCGGGGATGTCCGCTACGGCAAGGGTGAGCACAACCGGATCTTCCGCACCGAGCACGGTCTGCATCGCCTCGCGCTGCACGCGACGAAGCTGACCGTCCCGCATCCCGAGGGTGGGTTGCTCGTCGTCAATTGTCCGCTGGCGGACGATCTCCAGGCTGCACTCGCGAGTTGCCGCGCGGCCTACGCGGGCGGACCGTGACGGATCAATTTCCCGTGAGGTCCTTGGCTATCTCGCGCCAGAAGTCGTCGCCGGTCAGATAGAACGCCCACATCCGCTCGACGGGCGAGACGCCGCGGCGCTCCTGGTACAGCACGAGGTCGTCGTACTCTCCGTCGAACCAGCCCCACAGAAAGCGCGCGCGAAACAGGTCGAGTCCGCGCGACCGGATCTCCGCGATCGCCTCGTCGGTCTCGAGATCATCGAGCTCGTCGACGAGATCCGATGCCTCGTCGATCACTTCGCCGAGGTGGGCGATGCCCTGCTTCGTCAGCTCGTAGCGCGCCTTCTTGGCGTTGATCTGGAGCAGGTCTTCGACGGCGAGCTGCTGCAGCGCTTCATCGAGGGGGGACAGCTCGCCATCGAGCACGACCGGGAAGCTGATGCCACCGTCCTCGGGTTTGAGGTCGAGCTTCTTGAGGAGCCAGAGACCGATATAGGCTTGCTTGCGATCATCATCGATCGCGGTGTTCGGGCGGCGTTCGAGCTCTGTACTCACGGGACCCGCAGCGTACTCCAGGTGTCGGCAACCAGCTCGATGCGCTCGCCACCGACGTCGAGCCAGCTCGTTACATCGCCGTATGCGTAATGCACGGGGACCGTCGCCGCCGACGGGTAGGGCAGCGCCGCGCGATGCGGGTTGCACAGCGCGAGCACGATCGCAGACGCCGGCGGAAGCTGCGGCAACCAGCGCGCGAGGAACGTCGACAGCAGCACGCTGACCGGCCGCTGGCCGGAGAGCTCGAACTCGAGCTCGATGTCACCGTCGAGCGACTCCGCGTCATCGGCAGTGTGGAGAGCCAGGACGAGGGCATCGTCGACGTAGCACCCAGCATCGGCCGCCGCGCACCACACGCGAGAGACGCGTGCCCAGCCGTACCCCGCGTAGTCGTGGTCGGGGGAGCTGCGGTCACCCACGAGGTTCAGCAGCTCGAGCACCGGCCGCTCGCGGAACGGCAGCTCGGCGATCTTCACGAGACGCTCAGTCTGCGAGGCGCGTCGGACGAACCGTGCGACCCGCGCGCGCGAGGCCGAACCGGCCACCGCCGACGCGACCGCCACCCGACGACCGGCCCGTGGAGCCGCCCGACGACGGGCGGTTGTACGAGCGACCGCTCTGCGACTTCTGGTACTTGCCCGGGTTCGCGGCGCGGTGACTCGAGCGCGACGACGCGATCTGGCCAGCGCGCGACGGCGAGGTGGTGTAACCGCCGCCGTACATCGGCGAGTAGCCGGGCATGAACATGCTCGACATCATCATGCCCATCATCATTCCCGATGCGATGCCCATGAACGGGGAGTGGTAGCCGTAGTACGCGCCTTGGCCGGTGGTCTGGTACTTCGCAGCGCCCTCTGGGGTCGGCTCGCGCTTGATCGTGAAGATCTTCTCCGGCTCGTCTACGGTGCCGTTCGTGTTCTTGTCGAAGAACCCGGTGACGACCTGGGTCTTGTCGTTCTCGTCCTTTACCGACACGGAGATGATCTCGTCACCTTCGTAGATCTCGTTGATCCGCTTCTCGAGATCCTCGGGGCCGTCGGCGAGCTTGTACGCCTCGTTGACCTTGTCCCAGTCGATCTTGACGTTCGTGTTCTCGGTGGTGGCCCAGCGATCCGTCTTCTCGCCGCTGTTACTGCAGCCCGCACCGGTGCCCACCGTGAGGACGGACAGCGAGAGTGCAGCAGCCAGCAGCTTTGCCTTGGAAATCATAGAGGAACCGTAGTGTTCCGATACCCCCTCGTCAAGGACAGCTGACCAGTGGTCTAGGTGAACTTCCGCAGGATCCAGGTAGTTGCGACCCGGAAGTCGTCGAGAGAGCCCGTTACCGACGATACGAACGCCCGGGCGAAGGTCTCGACCCGCGCTTCATGGTCGCGAAAGTCGAAGCCTG
>JAYUYE010001162.1:0-2564 GCA_043752985.1 Myxococcales bacterium | reverse complement strand
CCGGTGCGAGGACCTGTTCGTCGGAGAGCGGCCGCGCGGCCCCATCGAAGCAACCGGCGTACACCTCGCCCTTGCGCGCATCGAGCACGCTGATGATCACAGCGTCGGTGCGCGCGGCTGCGTCCTGGGCGAGCGCCGCGAGCGATGACACCGCCCACAGCGGCTTGCCGGCGGCGAACGCGATGCCCTTCGCGGTGGCCATCCCGATCCGCAGGCCGGTGAACGAGCCGGGCCCCGCACCAATCGCGATCGCATCGAGCTCGGTGGGCGCGATGGCGGCTTCGCGGCACAGCCGATCGATCGTCACGAGCAGGTCGTTGGTCCGCCCCTTCGCGTCGTGGCGCGCTTCCGCGATCACGCGTTCGTCGTCGAGGATCGCGACGCCGATCGTCAAGGTCGCGCTATCGATTCCGAGGAGCCGCATCAGAAGAAGAAGCGCATCACGTCGTTACGGATGGCGAGGACCGTGATCATCCCGACGAGGATCAGCCCGGCCATCTGGATCCGCTTGAGCGCCTTGTCCGACAGCTTCTTGCGCCGGGCGCCCTCGATCGCGAACACGAGCAGGTGACCGCCGTCGAGCATCGGGATCGGAAGCAGGTTGATCAGGCCGAGGTTGACGCTGATCAGCGCGAGCATCAGCAAGAAGCTGTCCCAGCCCTGGTTGCCGGAGACCGACGCGACCCGGTACATCATCAACGGACCACCGAGGGCCTCGCCGGGGGTGTCACCGCCGAGGATCTGGAAGAACCCGCTCGCCATCGTCGAGATCGTCTCGCCGGTGCGCTCGAACGCCTTCGACAGCGCATAACCGAACCGGCCGTCGATCGCGACCATGCCGCCGGCGCCGCGATCGATGTCGTTGCGCGCGCCGAACACGAGCCGCGACACGGTGTGGTCGTACTCGTCGATGTGCTTGCGCCAGACCTGCGTCAGCTCCGCGGTCATGGTCTCGGCCTGATGCCCGATCTCGCCGCCGGCGACCGCGCGCTTCCACATCAGCTTGAACGTCTTGTTCGGCTCGGCTTGCAACCGCTGATCGAGATCGAGCCAGTGCGCGACCGGCTTGCCGTCGAGCGCGACGATCAGGTCTCCGGGCCGGAGCCCTGCGCCATCGGCGGGAGAGCCGGCGTCGACGTGCGCGACGAACATCTCCGCGTGCTCGAGGCCCGTGTAGGTCAGCCGATGGAGCTTGTCGTCGATCTGGGTCTGCGGAACGAGATCCGCGAAGCCCGCCGCGAGCAGCTCGACCTGCGGAACACCGGCGAGCTCCGTACCGCGGAAGTACACGATGCTCGTGCGCCGCGCGATCTTGCCGAGCTGATGCTGAACATCGCGCCAGTTGCGGACCGCTTGCCCATCGACGCTGATGATCAGATCGCCGGTGCGCAGGCCGGATCGTGCAGCAGGGGACAGCCCGTCGATCACGCCGACGAGCGGAACGAACGGCGCATGGGTGATGCCGACGCGACCCTGGACCTGGACGCCGCCATCGCGCTTGCGCACGGTGTCCTCGATCGGAGTGAGGTAGCGCTCGAACGTCTTGCCGCTGCGCTGGATCCGCAGGTGCAGCTCGTCGCCCGGCGACGACCGCACGGTCTCCTCGATCTCCTCCCAGTAGCGGATCGCGCGGCCGTTGATCTCGAGTACGCGGTCGCCGGGCTCGATGCCGGCGCGGGCGGCAGCGCCACCGTCGAGCACGTCGCCGACCACCGCTGCGGGCAGCATGGTGTGACCGGCGAAGAACACGAAGTAGATGATCACGGGCAGAACGAGGTTCGCCGCGGGACCCGCGAACACGATCACGAGGCGCTGCCACAGCGGGCGGCTCGCGAAGCTCCGTCCCGCACCGGCCCTGCCGGCATCATCGGGCGGGCCCTCGATCCCCAGAATCCGGACGTAGCCGCCCAGCGGGAACACCGCGATCTGGTACTCGGTCTCACCCAAGGTGACCCGGAACAGTGGCCGGCCGTACCCGATCGAGAACCGCAGCACCTTCACGTCGAGCAGCTTCGCGGCCACGAAGTGACCCAGCTCGTGAATCAACACGAGGACGCCGACAAGGAGCAGGAAGTAGAGGACCGACACGAAGGACCGCCGACGCTATAGCAGAAACTGCTATCCTGACGGGACGTGGCGTCCAAGGCCGGCCAGCCAGAGGCGGACAAGGTTGATATCGAGGAGGCTCTCGATCACGTCGACAAGACGCTCGATCGCACCAAGGTGCTGTACGAGCAGTACTTCCTCGGCATGCAGAAGCAGCCGCCTTCGCAGATCCACACCGACGTCGAGCGCCGACTCCGCGACCTCCAGCAGCTGCAGATCCGCAACACGGGCCTCCGGTACCGGTTCGCGACGCTCCAGCAGAAGTTCGGCTCGTACAACTCGTACTGGCGGCGAACGCTGAAGCAGATCGAGAACGGCACCTACATCCGCAATCTTCAAAAGATCAGCCGCAAGGCAGCGCTATCGGGTGAGGCGATTCCCGAGGAGATTCTCGCAGCGATGCCAAAGCGCATGCGCGAGCAGGTCAAGCGTGATCGCGAACAGGCTCTGGCGATCGC
>JAYUYE010001161.1:0-6491 GCA_043752985.1 Myxococcales bacterium | reverse complement strand
TCGTCGACCATGCCGCGCGCGGCCGCTATCACGACTGGCTACGGCAGAAGCTGCCCGAGCTGCGCACCGTGTGGGCCGTCGATCCGCCACAGGTCAGCGCTGCCGCGTCCGCGTTCAGCCGTGGCCAGACAGCGCTCGGGGAAGGCGACGTCCACAAGGCGATGAGTGAGCTTGCGTCCGCCTGCCGCAACTTCCCCGGCCAGCCCGAGTACGAGGCGAACCTCGCGTGGGCGCGCTACCGTGTCCAGGTCGCTTCGGGCCGAGACCGGAACGAGGCTGCGGTCACCGAACGCAAGACGATCGAGGACCTGCTGCTCGGCTGCCGGCCGTGGCCGCGGGCATTGCTCGCCCTGTCCCTGCTGTGCGCGGCGAGCAGTGATGCCGATTCCGCGCGCTGGTACCTGACGCAGGCCTTGATCGTCGCACCGAACCTTCCCGCCGCGGCGCAGCTGGCCAGGCGCCTCGGCATGCGTTGACGATATAGTCGGCGCGTGCACGGGATCGAAGATCGCCTCCATGCGGCATCCGCCGGATCGATCGAGGCGGAGCTCGTCGCGATCGCCGTCGAGGAGACCGAGACCGAGCATGGCGCGCTGTTCGTCTGGGACAAGGAGGCCAAGGGGCTCACGCTCGTCCATCATGTCGTCAACGGCGTGACCGTCACGTTGCCGCGCGTCGTCAAGAAGGACGAGGGCGTGAAGGCCGGCATCGCGCTGCATGTGTTCGAGACGGGGCAGCCGTACCTGTCTCCCGACACCGCGCGTGACCCGCTGTACACGCGCTACCTGATCGACGTCGGCTCGATCGCTGCGACTCCGATCCGCTATCAGCATCGGCCGATCGGCGTGCTCACGGTTTCGGCGCGCGACCCGCGCGGAATCGATCCGAGCGTGCTGAAGAAGCTCGTCGCGATCGCCGAGGTCGCCGCACCACTGCTCCGCCGTGCACAGGTCGATGCACTGTCGCGCGCCGCAACCGGCCGTCCGCTGATGATCAAGGGTCTGTCGCCGGCATGGCACGAGGTCGAGCGCAAGCTCGAGCTGGCCGCCCCGACCAACGCACCGATCTTGATCCGCGGGGAGAGCGGGACCGGCAAGGATCTCGTCGCGCGCGCGATCCACTGGAACAGCCGGCGCGCCGACAAGCCCTACGTCGTCGTGAACTGCGCCGCGATTCCCGAGACGTTGCTCGAGTCGATCCTGTTCGGCCACGTCAAGGGCGCATTCACCGGCGCGGCCTTCCACAAGGTCGGCGAGTTTCAGAAGGCGAACGGCGGCACGCTGTTCCTCGACGAGGTCGGCGAGCTGCCGGTGATGCTGCAGGCGAAGGTGCTACGCGCCGTCGAGCAAGGCGAGGTCCAGCCCCTCGGCTCGAACGATCCGCCGGATCGGGTCGACGTCCGGCTGATCTGCGCGACAAATCGCGATCTCGAGGCGATGGCGAAGCTCGGGACGTTCCGAGACGATCTGTTCTATCGGCTCAGCGTGATGACGCTCGATCTGCCGCCGCTGCGCAGCTACAAGGACAATCTCGAAACGCTGGCGAATGTGTTTCTCGAGCAATCTGCTGCGTCGTACGGCAGGCAAGCGCCGCGGCTCGGCCCATCGGTGCTCGCGCAGATGATGGCCTACGACTTCCCCGGCAACGTGCGCGAGCTCAAGAACACGATCGAGCACGCCGTGATCCTGTGTAGCGGAGACGAGCTTCGCCCCGAGGATCTGCCACGGCCGTTGCTGTCGGGTTCGACGGCGAAGCCGCTCGGCAAGCACGTAAAGCCCGCGCAGCTCACGCTCGATCAGGCGCGTGAGACCTGGCTCGAACCACTCGAGCGCCAGTACCTGACCGACCTGCTCGCGAAGCATGGCGGCAACGTCAAGGTCGCGGCGAAAGCGGCGGGCATCAACACCGTGACGCTGTATCGCCTGCTCAAGCGCCGCGGCCTGCACCTCGGCCGCACCGTCCGCGGCGACGCCTGATCGAGGCCGGCAAGAACCTGCAAAGATCGCCGGCCATCGAACGTGCCCGCCGGCCAGTCCCGGCGTGGGGCCGCCGGCGCGACTCGGTCACGCCGAGCCGAAACCGACGAAAGGCACCTTTCGAGGGTGCCTTTCGCCACCGGGGGAACGTGAGCTAGAGAACCGAGACGCCCGGCAGGAACGACTGCAGCGAGGTGATCGCCGAGGATGCCGCCGCGCGGGTCGTGTACTGCTGGCTCTGGCCGATGATCTGGCCGTTCTGCGCCGACAGCGTGAAGTAGTAGCCGCCCGACACGTTCTGCTTGAGCGCGTAGTTCGCCGCCGCCTGGCCCGCGGCCTGGACCGCGAAGGCGCCATTGAACGCCGCTGCCTCGGTGGTGTACTGCTCGGACGAGAGAACGATCGCGCCGTTCTTCGCATGGACGTTGAAGCGGAACTTGCCGGTCTCGCCGACGAGCACCTCGACGCGGGCGCCGGTCGTGTTGGCCTCGCGCTTGTCGAGGTAGCTGGTGACCGCGCGGACCGACGAGGTCACGGCGCGCGTCGCGTTCGACTTGCTCGAGTAGACCTGCGAGAACGCGATCGACTCGTTGTTCGCCGCCTTGAGGTGGACGTTGTAGCCAGTCGCGGTCTGGTTGACCGAGTACTGCGTGTTGTCGACGCCGTTCTCGAGGACCGAGAGCGCGCCGTTGATGGCGCCGGTGCGCGACGTGTACGCCTCGGACGTCAACAGGATCGCGCCGTTGCCCGACTTGAGGTGGAAGTGCCACTGGCCGTCCGTGGCCTGCCAGAACGCGAGCTTGCCGGCGGCAGCAGCCTCCCCCTCGGCCTCGCCGTACGCGTCTTCAGAGCCGGTAGCCGCGCAGCCAACGGCCGCGATCGAGGAGAAGGAGAGGACGAGAGCGGTGATAAGCGAGTTCAAGTTGCGCATGTTGATAGCTCGACCTACTACAAGGTCCGGGCCAGTGTAGGCCTCGCTACCATGCCGTAATTATTGGGTGGACAGTCGAGTTGCCACGTCGCGCAAGCAACTAAAGTTGCACGAATGCAACTCGATTTGCGTCGTCACAGCTTATCCACAGAGGCTGCGATTCAATCGTACCGGAGGCCTTCGACCGGCCGCAGAGCGGAGGCGGCCGAGGCCGGAACGACCGTCGCGATCACCGAGATCACCATGGTGATCCCGGCGACCAGCAGGACCTCGAGCATCCGGACTTCGATCGGGAGGCGATCGATCAGATAGACCTTGGGATCGAGGTGATAGCCGTACTTGGCCATCACGTAGCAGGTAGCGAGACCGACGCCGACGCCGATCAGCGTGCCGACACCGCCGATCGCAATGCCGACGACCTGAAACACCTGCGCGACGCTGGTCGACGTGCCGCCCATCGACTTGAGGATCGCGATCTCGCGCGTCTTGTCGGTGACCATCATGGTCAGCGCCGACACCATGTTGACCGCGGCGACCACGATGATCAGCGTCAGGATGATCACGAGCGCGAGCTTCTGGAGGTTGAGCGCCGTGAACAAATTGTGGTTGAGCTCGTACCAGTCCTGGACCTGGTACGGCGGACCGCCGAGGGCCTTCTCGAGCTTCTCGGCGATCTCCTTCGCGCGATCGACGTCCTTGACCTTGAGCTCGACGCCCATGACCTGGTCACCGCGACCGACGAGCTCCTGCGTGTCGCCGAGCGCCGTGTACATGAGCCGGCGGTCGTACTCGTCGAAGCCGCTGTAGAAGATGCCGGTGACGCGGAACTTGCGCGTCCGCGGTGCGCTCGACTTCGCGCGCCAGGTATCGAAGTCGATGTTCGACAGCGGCACCACGACGGTGACGTCGTCGCCGACCTTGGCCTTGAGCTTGTGGGCGAGCTCCTTGCCCATGATGATCGGGGGCAGCTCGCCGGGCCCCGGCACCTTGGCCAGCGTCTCCACCGAACCCTGGATCATGTGCTTCTCGAGGTCGAGCACACCGCGCACCAGCGTGGGATCGATGCCCTTGATCGCGACGCCTGACAGCTCGCCCTTGCCGCGGGTCACCAGCATCTCGGCGAAGATGAACGGCTGGACGGCGATGACCTCCTTGTCGATCTCCTCGGCCGTCTTCATCACGTCGCGATACTCCGCGAACGTTGCCTGTGACTTGAGCACGATGACGTGCGCGTTGACGCCGAGGACCTTGTCGCGGAACTGCGCCTGGAAGCCGGTGGTCACCGCGAGCACGATCGTCAGTGCGGCGACACCGAGTGCGACGCCGAGCACCGACACGCTGGTGAACACCGAGAAGATCGACAGCAGTGCGAACACCGACGTCGAGATCAGGCCGAGCACGAACATCAGCACGCCGGCGGTATTGCCCCCCGTCGAGGTGAGCAAGATCACGAGACCGATCAACGTGATCAGCAGCGAGCCGCCCGCGCCGATCAACATCAACGGGTCGCGCTTACCTCCGTAGAGGTACCGCCAGCCAATTCGAGCTTCGTAGCGCACGAGGGGGTGGGGAGCTTACGCCGAGGGAGTATGAATCACGACGCTCATCGAGACGAATGCTGAACCTGGCGCCCTCGACGTCCATTCCCATCAGTCGATGGTCGGATCGGGCGTCACGATCGCACTCGCATCGATCGACGCCGGCTGGATCGATCGGATCCGGATCCAGCCGACGCTGCCCCCGCCCGCTCCACCACCCGCATTGTTGCTGGGGTCGGTGAACGCGCCTTGCCCCGCGGGCGTCATCTGGTAGCCGCCGCTTCCTCCGGTGCTGCCGTACGACTGGCTGGCGCCTCCGGCCGCGCCGGCCGTCCCGTTGCACGCGCCCGGCGCGCCGGGCGCACCCACCAAGTTGATCCCGCCGCCCTCGGCGCCGGACCCGCCGTCCGCGCACAGCACGCTCCCCGCGCCGAGCCTCACGATCACTCCCTCGAGGAGGAGCGCACCACCCGAGCCGCCACCACCGCCGCCACCTTGGCTCGACGACAGTCCACCGCCGCGCCCCGATGCGTCGATCCCCGACGTGATCGTCACCGTGCCGCGCGCGCTGATCTGAAGGCCGCCGCCACCCGGGCCGGGAGCGCCCGGCTCCTCCCCCGAGCCGCGCCGGCCGCCGCGACCGCCCGGACATCCGGCGCGCATCGGTGACAGAACCGTGGGCATCGCCGCGACCTGCGCACCGCCCGAGCCGCGCAGGCCGCGCCCGGTTCCGTCACCGTCGGAGCCGTCCCCGCCCGCGGCCGCCGCACCACCACCGCCGCCACCACCGCCGCCGGACGCGGTGTTCCCCGACGGCAAGCCGGTTCCCCCGGCCGACGTCGCGCAGCGGATCGGATCGTCGCTGCCCGCGAGGACGACGGTCTTCCCCAGCACCACGGAACCGTCGACCGCGAAGATCGCCGGGTACGGGCCGATCACCGTCAGCGTGCTCGTCACGTTCAACGACACCAGATGAATCACCGCGACCTGGGTTCCGTCGGTCTGCGTCTCGATCGTGTGCGGAAGCGTGAGTGATCCGGTGTCGATCGTCGTGGGGATCGCGACCACGAGAGCCGCCGGGGTCGCGGCGAGCGCACACGGCGCGAAGTTCGACGGCGCGTATGTCCAGCCGCAGGTCGCGGCGTCGAATGCCGCGTCGATCGGCGTGGCGTCGCTGGTCCCCGAGGGGCTCGGGTTCAACGAGAACGAACAGCCCGCGAGGACAACCGCGGCGATCCGGAGCATGGCTCACGATACCAGCTCGCAGCTCCGCCTGGCCGCTCGCGTAACTTACAAACCGTCTTGACTGACTGTTTCTTGGGCGGTACACCGCCACCTGGATGCCCGAGGCGGTTCGCGTTCCTCGTACGCAACAGCAGCGTCGCGACGAGACCCGTCGTGCGCTGCTCGACGCGGTCGTCGAGAGCCTCATCCAGGTTGGCTTCGCACGGACCACGACTCTCGAGGTCCAGCGGCGCGCGGAGGTCTCGCGCGGCGCCCTGCTCCATCACTTCCCGTCGAAGGCGGAGCTGCTGGTCGCGGCGGTGGATCACCTCGCCGAGATGCGAGCGCGCGAGCTCAAGCAGCTCGCCGGTCTGCTCCCGAGCGAGGGCTCCGGCCGCGCGCGCACCGACGCCGTGATCGGCCTGTTGTGGCAGTGCTTCTCGGGCGCGTTCTTCCAGGTCGCGATGGAGCTCCGCACCGCAGCGCGCACGGATCCCGAGCTCGAGCCGGTCCTCGCGATCGCCGAGCGCTCGCTGCGCGATCGGATCTTCGCGCAGGCGCGCACCCTGTTCGGCAAGGAGGTCGCGGACCACCCCGGCCTCGAGCGTGCGCTCGACCTGACGCTGCAGCTGATGATCGGCGCCGCCATGTCGTCGGTCCTCCACAAGGAGGACGCCCGGCTCGACTCGTTGATCGATGACTGGAAGGCCCTGTTCCCCACCGTCCTGGCAACCGCTGGATCGGCAACCAAACGCACGACGAAGGTGAAGCGATGAGCAAGGAACTCAGGTTCGATGGAAAAGTAGCCCTGGTCACCGGCGC
>JAYUYE010001160.1:0-2570 GCA_043752985.1 Myxococcales bacterium | reverse complement strand
GGTCAGCGCAGCAGTGCGAGCAACAACAGCACGAGCAGCACGGCTCCGACGGAGACCGCGAGCACGAGCGTGCGCGGCGATGACTTCGGCGCCGGGGGCAAGGTCGAGCGCCGCGCGCGCGGACGCGCTGGCTCCTCGGACGCTGGCGCGGCCGGCTTGACGTCGACGAGCTCGATCGGCTCGGGCGTGGGCTCGGCATCGATCAGCTCGGGCGTGGCCGCAGGCGGCGGCGCGATCGGCGCAACCACCGGCGACTTGTCCTCTGGCCTGGAGCGCGACGACACGCTCGTCGCGCGTGCGCGAACGGCCTTCGCCGCCGCCGCCGCGACATCGGCGGTGACGGGGCGCCCGCGGTACTGCGGGTCGAACGTCTTGAGCACCTCGTAGGTCTCGGTGACGGTCTCGAACTCGTCGGGCAACGGCAGATCATCGCCGGTGAGGTCAGCAACGATCGCGGTCTGGTTGTCCTCGCCGCCCCGCTCGTTCGCGAGCGCGATCATCGTCTCGCACGCGGCGCGCGGATCGCTCTGCGTCACGATCTCCTGGAGCTCGGGATCCGAGACCGGGTTCGTGACGCCGTCGGAGCACAGCACGAACCGATCGCCACGCCGCAGGCGGAGCCGCGCGATCGCGACGCGAACATCGCGGCGCAGCCCCATCGCCTGGAGGATCACGTTCTTGCTCGGCGAGGTGCGCGCTTCCTCGGCGGTCATCACTCCCTTGTCGACGAGCATCTGCACGAGGCTCTGGTCGCGGGTGATCTGACGGAGCCGACCCTTGCGGAGGAGATAGGCGCGCGAGTCGCCGACCTCGGCGATGTACGCCTCGTCGCCGCGGACGAACAGCGCGGTCAGGGTCGCGCCCATGCCGTGCTTGTCACCGGACTTCGCCTCCTCGAAGACGTTGCGGTTCGCGCGCTGGACCGCCGACTCGAGCTGCTCGTGGATCGCACCGCGTGGATCGCGCGCCATCGCCTGCTGCAGCGAGTCGAGGACGAGTGCACTGGCGACCTCGCCAGCCTGCGCGCCGCCCATGCCGTCGGACAGCGCGAGCAGCACGCCGCGCTCCTGGATATCGATCGAATAGTCAGTGCCGACGGTCTCGAGGGTCTTGCCGCTCGCGAGATCGGTGATCGAGAACGCATCCTCGTTGGTCGTTCGAGAGCGACCCACGTCGGTCATCGCCGACACGACCATTTTCACTCCGGGCATGACTACCGGGGGTCGATGGTCGCACGAATCAGTTGGCAGCCGCGCTGGCCCAGTCGGTCTCGAACTGGGTCGTGACGACGGCGGCCGCCGCAGGCTCGAACACCAGGGCGCCGAGCTCGCGGTTCTTGGTCAGCGAGGTGATCGACATGTTCTCGGAGCCGATGAACACGACGCCGTCCGCGACGATCAGCTTGGAGTGCAGCAAGAAGCCGGAGGCGAACTTCACGGGAATGCCGAGGCCACGCAGGTACGGGATGGACTCGTCGGAGCGCTCGCTGAGGATGACGCGAACGTCGACGCCACGCATCTTGGCGGCGCCGATCGCCATCCGCACGGAGTCCTCGGACAGGTACATGACCTCGACTTCGAGGGTCTGCGTGGCGCTCTCGACGAGCTCGACGAGCCGCGCCTTCGCGTTATTCGGGGAGACGATCAAACGCGTGCACGAGATGTCGGCGGGCATCGCGGGCTCGCCGCCAGCGATCGCCCAGTCCATGTTGAACAGCGCCTGCGCGTCGGCGACGTCCTTGGGATCACGATCGACGAGGCCGTAGTTGCGCTCCTGGCTCATCGCGTCGACGTTGAAGTTCATCGACATGATGACCACGCGGTTGCCGTCGATGACCATGTACTTGGCGTGCGCGAACGTATAGAGCGGCGTCGCGTTGCGCGTGAGCACGTTGCCGTTCATCAGCGTCGGGCGAACGGCATCGTTACCCGGCGAGTCGGGATCGAGGATGATGCGCACGGCGACGCCGCGGTTCTTTGCCGCGACCACGCGATCGGCGAGCGCGCGCACGGTCCACAGGTACATGTGAATGTCGAGCTTCGTGGTTGCGCCGTTGATCAGCGCAGTCAGTCGCGCCTGCAGGCCGCTCGGTCCGACGAAGGTCTCGGGCGCGACCGTGCGGGGCTCCATCGCCGTGCACTTGGTGCCGGCATCGACGCCCGCATCGACGGGCGCATCGTCGCCGCTGGTTCCCTCGGGCGACCGGCACGCAGCGGAGCCGGCGAGGATCGACGCGACTGTGAGGAGGGCCACAAGACGGTACGACGGCTTCATGGGCGGCGGGACTATGCCGGTCCGTCCCCACTCCCCCAAGCAAAAACGTAGGGCGTTCAGGTAGCGGTCAGGCGCCGCGCTTGGCCAGCTCGCGCGGGCACGCTCCGCCTGCCTCGCCGGCGGCCTTCGGGCACAGCCCGTACAGCTCGTGGCGGTGGCGGAGCACCGTGAAGCCGCCGAGGCGCTCCGCGATCCGATCCTGCAGGCGCTCGATCTCGTCGTCCTCGAACTCGAGGATCAGGCCGCACTTCACGCAGATCAGGTGGTCGTGGTGATCGCCGACGACCTCGTAGCGC
>JAYUYE010001159.1:0-6495 GCA_043752985.1 Myxococcales bacterium | reverse complement strand
AGATGCAGACCGTCTACACGGTGCTCGAACGCCTGGGGGGCGGCGGGCAAGCGGAGGTGTTCCGCGGCACCGCCGAATCGATCAAGGGGTTCAAGAAGGCAGTCGCGATCAAGCGCGTCCTCCCGCACCTGACCGCCAACCCGCAGTTCGTCGCGATGTTCCTCGACGAGGCGCGGCTGTCTCTGTTCCTCCAGCACGCGAACGTCGTGCAGGTCTTCGACATCTCGAAGGCTCCCGACGGCAACTACTTCCTCGTCATGGAGTTCGTCGACGGCTGCGATCTGAAGGCACTGATCGCGTTTCACAACGCCACCCAGACCCGCGACGTCGCTCTCGCGTTGCACATCATCGTCGAGGCCTGCAAGGGCCTGCACTACGCTCACACCCTCGAGCACCCGTCGACTGGCCACCCGCTCGGCATCGTTCATCGCGACGTCTCGCCGCCGAACATCATGTTGTCGAAGAACGGTGAGGTGAAGGTCGTGGACTTCGGGCTCGCGAAGGCTGACAGCCAGGTCGAGATCACCGACGAGGGCGTGGTCAAGGGCAAGTTCAGCTACCTGTCACCCGAGGCATGCAGCGGGCTCGAGGTCGACTCACGCGCTGACGTGTTCTCGCTCGGCATCATCACGTGGGAGATGCTGACGGGCTGGCGGCTGTTCTCCGGCGATGATCCGCACAAGACCGTCGAGCTCGTGCGCACTGCGCGGATTCCGTCGATCACCGCGCTCAACCCCAACGTGTCTCCCGAGCTCGAGGGCGTCGTCCGCATGGCGCTTGCGCGCGATCGCGACGACCGATTCCAGAACGCGGCCGACTACGGCGACGCTCTGTCAAACCACCTGTTCTCGCACGCGCTCAAGGTGACGTCGCGCAACGTCGCGGCCGCGGTGCGCGACACGAAGCTCGCTCGCGAGCGCGCGAAGGATCCGAAGCATCAGCTGATCCAGGCGCTGATCATGGACGAGGTCAACAAGATGACCTCGCTGGTCGCCGAGGAGCTCGCCGCACAACCGGTGTCCGTCGACGGACCGACCGGCGGCGAGATCATCTCGACCGAAGACTGGGCCTCCGAGCTCCTTGACGACTGACATGCGCGCGCTACTCGTCCTGATCTTCTTGACCGGCGTCGCGCTCGCGAAGCCGACGGTCGCCGTCGCTCCGTTCCAGGGTGACTCCAACAACAAGGTTTCCACCGTGGTGGCCGAGGTCGCTGGCGAAGACGCCACGGTGATCGGTCCTGACAAGACCGAGAAGGCGATGACCAAGCTCGGCCTCTCACCCGAGCTCGAGCGCAAGGACCTCGGCAAGCTGCGCGCGAGGTTCGACGCCGACGTGATCCTCAGCGGCAAGCTCGAGAAGGACGGCAAGACCAAGTCGCTCCAAGTCAGCGTGACGGCGAAGGGCCGCAAGACCCAGAACTTCACGCTGACCTTCAAGAACGCCGACTCCGACAAGTTCAAGAGCGAGCTGCGTGAAGAGCTCGGCAAGCGGATGACCGGCGGTGGCGGCGGCGAGGAAGAACCCGAGGAGGCAACACCGCCGCCGACCGACGACGATGACGGCGATACGAAGAAGAGAAAGAAGAAGAAGCGCCGTGGTGGCGACGACGGTGACGGCGACTCGCCAGCGCGCCATGCCGTGACCCAGGTGGCGGTCCGGGTCTGGGCCGGAGCCTCGTTCGGCCGCCGCACGCTGACCTACGACTCGACGGCGATGAACAAGCCGCCCACGGTCGGTACCGCTGCGCCGTCGGGGCGGATCGAGGGTGAGATCTATCCGGGCGCGTTCTCGACGATCAAGGGCGCGGCCGCCAGCATCGGCGTGTTCGGCTCGTACGAGAAAGCGATCGGCGTCAAGATCAACGTTCCCCTCGAACCCAATGATGCGCCGATCGCGCAGAGCCACTACATGATCGGCGCGCGCTATCGGTTCTCGTTTGGCTCGTCGACGGTTGCCGTCGGCGTCGCGTATGCCGGACGGAAGTACGTCGCCGATCGCACGCAGCTCGCGATGCCGAGCAAGCTCGACATGCCGGACGTCAAGTACAGCGCGATCGCGCCGGGCGTGATCGGTCGGTTCGCGGTCACCCCGACCATCGGAGCCTTTGCTGGAGCCGACTTCCTGCTGATGCGCTCGACCGGCGCGATCCAGAAGACCGACCAGTACGGCCCGGCCGACGTGATCGCATTCGAGCTCGCGGGCGGGCTCGACGTCGCGTTCGGCACGAACTATGGGCTCCACATCGCGGCCGACTTCAGCCAGATCGGGTTCAAGTTCAAGGCGAAGCCGGGGACCATGGCGGCCGCGCGCGGCGTCGGTGCCGCGACCGATCGCACGTACAGCTTGCTGCTCGCGTTCGCGGTTACCTATTAGCCGGGTACTAGCCGGCGCGCCGAGGCGGCACCGTGTTCGCGAGGAACCGCGCGAGATACGTCGCGGTCTTGCTCGCGGCGATCTTCGCGACCTGCGCCGGGCTCCCCGCAGCCACGATGTGACCGCCCTCGTCGCCCGCTCCGGGCCCGACGTCGATCACCCAGTCACTGCCCGCGACGACTCGCATGTCGTGCTCGACGACAATCACGGTGTTGCCGGAGGCGACCAGTCCGTCGAGCTGCGCGACGAGGCGCTCGACATCCGCCGGATGCAGCCCGGTCGTCGGCTCGTCGAGGACGTACAGCGTCTCGCCGCGCTGCGCCCGCTGTAGCTCGGTCGCGAGCTTGATCCGCTGGGCCTCGCCGCCCGACAGCTCGGTCGCCGGCTGGCCGAGCCGGAGATAGCCGAGTCCAACCTCCCGCACGACGTGCAGCGCGCGCTGGATCACGGGCTCCTCGGAGAAGAACTCGTACGCCGCATCGACGGTCATGCCGAGGACCTCGGCGATCGATTGACCGCGGTATTTGATCTCGAGCGTCTTCGCGTTGTAGCGAGTCCCCTCGCACACCGGGCACGGCGTGTAGACGCTCGGCAGGAACAGCATCTCGACGAACACGAAGCCTTCTCCCTGGCAGTTCTCGCACCGGCCCTTCGCCACGTTGAACGAGAACCGCCCCGCGTCGTAGCGATGCGCGCGCGCCGCCTTGGTCGACGCGAACAGCTTGCGGACGTGATCGAACAGGCCGGTGTACGTGGCGAGGTTCGAGCGCGGTGTGCGGCCGATCGATTTCTGATCGACGCGGACGAGCCGCTTCACGCCCGCGAGACCGGTGACCCTGCCCTCGGTAGGGATGATCGCCGAGCGTTCGAGCTCGTCGGCTTCTTCCTCTTCGGTCGGGATCTCATGACCGAGCTGCGCAGCGACCAGCTCGACGAGCGCCTGGCTGACGAGACTCGACTTGCCCGAGCCCGATACGCCGGTGACGCTCGTGAACAGGCCGACCGGGAAGGCGACGTCGAGACCGTGCAGGTTGTTGCGCGTGATTCCCGTCAGCTCCAGCCACCCGGCGGGCTCACGCAGCGCACGACTCGGGAGCTCCTGCGGCCCGAACAGATGGCGCCGCGTCTGTGACGCCTCGATGTTCGCGAGCCCGGCCGGTGGTCCGCTGTAGAGGATGCGGCCGCCGTGCTCGCCGGCAGCAGGTCCGACATCGACGATCCAGTCGGCATGCCGGATCACGTCGAGCTCGTGCTCCACGACAAATAGCGAGTTGCCCGAGGCCTTGAGCCGATCGAGCGCGGTCAGGAGCGCCTCGGTGTCTGCGGGATGCAGGCCGGCGGACGGCTCGTCGAGGACGTACACCACACCGAACAGGTTGGACCGCACCTGCGTGGCGAGCCGGAGCCGCTGCAGCTCCCCCGGCGACAGTGTCGGCGTAGTGCGATCGAGCGACAGGTAGCCGAGCCCGAGATCGAGGAGCACGCCGAGCCGGCCGACGAGGTCCTGCGCGATCCGCTGCATCACCACGACCTTCTCCGGGTGCGCGATTTCCTGCTTCGCTTCATCCGCGGCGGTTCCGGCGGCATACGGCGCAAAGATCGTCACGAGTTGCTTGAGTGGCAGTCGCGAGACCTCTGCGATGTCGTGGCCGGCAAACGACACCGACAGCGACTCGCGGCGCAGGCGCTTGCCGTGGCACTCGGAGCAATCGCTGCTCAGCATGAAGTGCAGCGCGCGCTTCTTCATCAGCGGGCTCTGCGAGCGGGAGAAGCTGTGGAACACGTGACGTCGTGCGCCCGTGAACGTGCCCATGTAGCTCGGCTCTTCCTTGCGCTTGAGGGCGCGCCGCGCCTCCGCAGGAGTGAGCCCTGCATAGACGGGCACCGTCGGCTGCTCGTCCGTGAACAGGATCCAATCGCGCGCCTTCTTCGGGAGCTCCTTCCACGGCCTGTCGACGTCGTGGCCAAGTGTCACGAGGATGTCCCGCAGGTTCTGGCCTTGCCACGCGGTGGGCCACGCTGCGACGGCGCGCTCGCGAATCGTCAGCGATGGATCTGGGACCATCGACTGCTCGGTGACCGTGTAGATCCGACCCAGCCCGTGGCAGGTCGGACAGGCGCCCTCGGGGGTGTTCGGCGAGAACGACTCCGCGTAGAGCAGCGGCTGGTTCTTCGGATACGTCCCCGCGCGCGAGTACAGCATGCGCATGAGGTTCGACAGCGTGGTCACCGATCCGACCGACGAGCGGGTCGTCGGTGTCCCGCGCTGCTGCTGGAGTGCGACCGCTGGTGGCAGCCCGTCGATCTCGTCGACCTCGGGCACGGGCATCTGATCGAACAGCCGCCGCGCGTACGGCGAGACCGACTCGAGATAGCGCCGCTGCGCCTCGGCGTACAGCGTTCCGAAGGCGAGCGACGACTTGCCGGAGCCCGACACGCCGGTGAACACGACGAGAGAATCGCGCGGGATGTCGACATCGATGTCGCGCAGGTTGTTCTCGCGCGCACCGCGGACGCGGACGAAGCCTTGCTTCATGTCGTCACCGCCACGGGCTTTTCGTCGTCGAGGGACTTCTCGTAGCGCGACAGCAACGGCTGCGCAGTGACGCCGTGGATCACGACGCTGAGCGCGATCACCGAGATCGTGATCCCGACGAGATCGCGCGCGGGGCCACCGGTGATCCCATGGCGAAGCGCGTAACCGAGATAGTAGAGACTACCGATCCCACGGATCCCGAACCACCCCATCAACCAGCGCTGCGGTACGGTGGTCGGTGTCGCGCTCAGGACTGCTCGGGTGGCGAGCGGGCGAATCACGAAGAACAGGAGCACCGCAATCGGCACCGCGCGAGCGTCCCAGTGGGTGCCGAGCGCAACGCCGACCGCGACGAGCAGTCCGACCTCGACGAGCCGCTCGACGGTGTCGCCGAACGACAGTGTCTCGGAGACCAGGACTCCGGCGGCCACAGCGGGCTCCTCGAGCGCCGTCGCCGGTACACGCGCTGCGACCATCGCTTCTGCCGGGGGATGGACGACGTCGTCATCGGCGGCGATCGCCGCGAGATCCGCATCGGGATGCGGCGACTCCGCGACCGTGTGGACCTCCGCCGAGCGCAGCCCGAGTCCTGCGGCGAACACCGCGAGGAAGCCCCACGCGCCGATCGCCTCGGCACATACGTACGAAACCCCGATCAGCGCGAGCGCGAGCAAGTCGCTCGGCGCGGTCGCATCGCGCTGACGGGCACGGAGCTTGATCGCGAGTCGCCCGACGACCCTGCCGAGGACGTACCCGAGTACGAGTGCGGCAGGCACCGCCCACAACAACCGACGTCCCGCCCACTCGAACAACCACGTGCCTGCCCCGCCTTCGGGTCCCCACGCGAGCGCGAGCACGACGAACGGGAACGCCATGCCGTCATTGAGGCCGGCTTCGCCACTGAGCCCGTAGTGCATGCGATCGCGATCGTCGGCGTCGGCGACTGCGACCGCACTCGCGAGGACCGGATCGGTCGGTGCGAGCACGGCACCGAGCAGAAGCGACGCCGCCAGCGGAAGACCGAGCCCGAGATGCGCCACCGCGGCGATGCCGGCAATCGTCAAGATCATCACCGGGCCGGCGAGTGCGAACGCGGCGTACCACGCCGGATCGCGCCAGCTCAGGCGCAGCTTGAGGCCGCCGACAAACAACGCGACGATCACCGCGACTTCGGTGATCCGCTCGACGTAGATCGCACCCTCGATGACGTCGAGCGAGAGCAGCCCGAACCCTACCGGACCCATCACGAAGCCCAGTGCGAGGTAGACGGCCGACGTCGTGATCGGCAAATCACGAACGTACGACGACGCGAGTGCCATCAGCAGCAGTACGCCACTGGCCAACGCCGTCCACTCGAGGAAGCTCATGGCGTCCAGCTACAGAGCAAGCCTTGGGCCCGCGCCACTCCCCGTGCGGGAGCGCGCGCCGTGCGGACACGCCCTTGGTTCCGTCAGCGCTTCGACGTGCGACCTGCGTCGCCGCGCTCGGTCCGGGTGTGCTGCGTGCCGCCCTTGCGACGCGTGCGGCCCTGGTTCTTGGCCTGGAGGCGGGTTCCGAGACCGGCCCCCATGTTCTGGCGATCG
>JAYUYE010001158.1:0-6496 GCA_043752985.1 Myxococcales bacterium | reverse complement strand
GCGCGTCGTACAGCCGCATCGTCATCCCGACGACGCGGTGTCCCGACTCGACGAGCAGGGCCGCCGCGACGGCGCTGTCGACGCCGCCCGAAAGGGCAGCAACGACGAGGGGACCCGGCTCCGGCATCTGGGGCTAGATACTACGTTTGTGCCGTCGCAGCACGGCTCGTGGTAATGGCTGGAGCGCGATGAAGACGAACCGCTACGAGGTCGAGGCCTCCGAGCTCGACGAGGCGGGACTGGGCGTCGGCGTCTCCGGCGACCGCAGGGTCCATGTCACCGATCTCCTCCCCGGCGAGCGCGCCGAGGTCGCCATCGACCACCACAGCCCACACAAGGCCGAGGCGTGGGGCCACATCGTCCGGCGCATCGGTGACAAGAGCACGAACCGGGTCCGGCCCGCGTGCCCCGCGTTCGGGCAGTGCGGCGGCTGCACCTGGCAGCACCTCGACTATCCGGCCCAGCTAATCGGAAAGCGCCGGCGCGTCGAGGTCGCGCTCGCCGATGTCCTCGCGATCGCTCATCCGGGCACGACCGTCGCTGCGGTGCGCCCGTCGCCGGCGTTTCTCGGCTACCGCAACAAGGGCAAGTACGTCGCCGGGCGGTCGGGTGATCACCTCGTGCTCGGGGCCTACGCGCCGCGCAGCCATCACGTGATCGATACGCTCGGCTGCCGCGTCGTTGCGCTGGTGATCGACGAGGTCGCGACCTGGATCCGGGGCGCCGCCGAGGAAGCGCAGCTCTACCCGTACGACGAGAAGACGCGGACCGGCGACCTGCGCTACGCGATCGTGCGCGAGGTCGGCGGTGACGTGCTCGTGGCGTTGATCGTCGCGCCCACCGCGCCGCAGGCGAAGCTCGATCGGGTCGGCAATGCGTTGTCGAAGCATCCGGCGGTGCGTGGCGTGGTCGCGATCCTCAACGATCGACGCGACGGCGCGATCGTACCCACTGGCTCGATGTCCCAGGTCCTGTTCGGCCACGGCACCCTCGTCGAGTACCTCGCGGGCGTGCCGATCGAGGTCGGCGCCGGCGAGTTTCTCCAGGTCAACCGCTCGCAGGCGGCCGTGATGTACGCGCGCGTGGCGGAGCTCGCCGAGGTGCGGCCCGGCATGCGGGCGATCGATCTGTTCGCGGGGCTCGGTGGGATCGGGATCCACCTCGCGCGCGCGGGCGCGAAGGTCGTGGCCGTCGAGATCGATCGCGATGCGATCGCGCAGCTGCGGCGCGCCGCCAACATGGCGAACCTGTCACTGACCACGGTGGCCGCCGACGCGGGTGATCTGCCCGCGGCGCTGCGCGACCAGCTCGGCGTCAAGCCCGAGGTCGTCGTCGTCAATCCGCCGCGCAAGGGGCTCTCGGCCGGCGCGCTCGATCTCCTGATCGATCTCGGTTCGAAGACGATCCTCTACGTGAGCTGTGGGCCGGAGGCGCTCGGCCGCGATCTCGTCGCGCTCGCGGCGCATGGCTGGGTGCCCGACGTGATCGAGCCGTTCGACCTGATGCCGGGCACGGCGCAGGTCGAGACGGTCGTGCGGCTTCGTCGCTAAAGCTCGTCGCCGATGTTGACGGTGACAACCGCGCCCTCTTCGGCGTGGATCTTCCGCACGATGTGCTTTGTCGTGGTGTCGAGTGTGACGTCCATCCGCAGCTCGCCGTCGCGCTCGGGCATCGACACGTCGAATTTGATCGGACCGATCGTGAGCCCCGGTGGCGCGACGCGATGGAACAGACTCAGCTCATCGCCGCCGACGTGAAGCGTGATGTCTATTGCCTTGACCTTGGCCTCGGCGGCGCCGAGCTGGATCACCACGGCCGCATGAGCGCGGTCTGCCTTCTGGCAGGTCTCGCGGATCACCAGCCCCATCGCGAGGATGAAGATCAACGGAGCGATCCGCTTCCGGATCATGTCGTACCGCGTCACGTGGGCGTTCTAGCACGCTCCCCGACGAGGCCCGACCAAAAACTCGCTCCGGGTCCCCCCTCGCGCCTAGCCTTGCAGCATGCGGTACCTCGCGCTTGCCACCGTCCTCGCCGCCGCGGCGTCGGGTGCGTGCGTGGCCCGCGACCGCCCGGTCCGGTTCTCGTCGCCGATGCTCGGGGCGGCCGACCTCCCACCGGCTCCTCTCCCCGGAGCTCCACCGCCGGCGCGTCACCCGCTCGAGAACCGTGAGCGTTCCGCACGCCTGGCGGATCCGATCCGCGTGGTTTCCGCACCCGCGATTCGTGAGGCCTCCGCCGCTGCTGCGGACCAGGTCGCGAGTGCGCCAGCCGCGCAGGAACCCGCACGCGCCTCCCTGCCCGCACCGCATCGCCTGCCCTCCGACGCCCTCGTGCCCGCGCTGCGCACGCCCGCCGATCTACGCGCGCTGGTCGGCCGCCGTGACAAGCGTGATCCAATCACCGCCGCTCTCGCCTGGTCACGCGAGCTCGGCACACCACTCGAGGCCCGCACCGGCGAGGACGTGATCGCCTGGGCCACGCAGCGCAGCGCGCTCGCGGGACCGACCGAGCCCGCCGCCCCCGGGGACCTCCTCGTCTTCGATCACGCGAACAGTGATGCGGAGGCCGATCTGATCGCGGTCGTGATCGCACGCGATCCGCGCGGCGTCACCGAGCTGATCTACCTCGGCGGCGGCGTGATTCGCCGCGGCTTCGTCGATCCTGCCCGCCCGCGGATGCGGCGCGACGCCGACGATCGCGTGGTCAACACGTTCCTCCGTCACGGCAAGCGCTGGCCCGCGAAGGGCTCGCACTATCTCGCCGGCGAGCTGCTCGCGCACGTCATCCACCCGCGCTGATCAGCGCGGCCGCAGCGGCATCAGCTTCACCGCGGTGCCGTACGCGAGGACCTCCGTGACGCCCGCCGAGAACTCGGTCGCGTCGTAGCGCATCCCGATCACCGCGTCCGCGCCGACCTCTTGCGCGTGGGTGATCATCTGCTGAAACGCGTCGTGGCGCGCCGCCTCGCAGACGTCGGTGAACTCCTTGATGTTGCCGCCGGCGAGTGCCTTGAAGCTGCCGAGGAAGCTCTTGCCGAAGCTCGTCGCGCGCACGACGATGCCGCGCACGATCGCCAGGTATTGAATGATCTCCTGCCCCGCGACCTCGTTGCCGGTCGTCACGATGATCTGCTCGCTCCGCTCGACGCCGATGCGGTACGGGGACGCTGTTTCCGTCGAGGGTTCGATCATGCGCCGTCATAGCAGAGCGCGGACCGATGAGAAACGTCGTGCCGGAGACGGGACTCGAACCCGTATGCCTTTCGGCAGGAATTTTTAAGACTCCCGCGTATACCATTCCGCCACTCCAGCGCGCGAGTCAGACCGTAGCACGCGCATCGGCGCGCTCGGCGTGTCGCGCGATCGCCGCAACGATCGTCGGCCACAGGGGCTCGGGTAAGTCGTGGCCCATGCCCGCGATCGGGAGGAGCGTCGCGTCGGGCATCATCCTGACCATGTCGCGCGCGGCGCGCAGCGGGAACAGCGGATCGCGGCTGCCGTGGATCACCAGCGTGGGGACGTGCAGCTCGCGCAGCTTGCTCCGCCGATCGGGCGTCGCCATGACCGCCGCGAAGTGGCGCAGGTAGCCGCGCGGGGACTGGCCACGCGCGTGGGCAAGCTCGCCGATCGCACGAAGGCGCGCTCCATCGATCGGCCACGCCGGGCTGCCGATGGTCGCGAACAGGCGCTCGACCGAGAGGCCGGCTTCGACGGCGTTGGTCGGCTTCGGCATGAACAGCGCGCGCAGTGCGTGCGGATCCGGAAGGTAGCGACGGCCGCCGGGCGTCGACATGATCGAGGTCAGCGAGCGCACTCGATCAGGATGCTCGATCGCGAGGTGCTGACCGACCATGCCGCCGAGCGACGCGCCGACGACATGCGCGGAGCCAAAGCCAACTTCCTTGATCAGGCCGGCGACATCCGTCGCCATATCGGAGAGCGTATACGGCGCCGTCACCGGACGGCCGAGGTAGCGGCGAAGCATCGCGGGCACGGGCTTGGGAACCGGCGCATCGAGGCGCGTCGACTCGCCGATGTCACGGTGATCGAAGCGTACGAGCTGAAAGCCGGCGTCGACGAACTGCTCGCACAGGCCGTCATCCCAGAAGATCCGCTGCGCACCGATGCCCATGATCAGGACGAGCGGACGGCCGCGATCACCGAACACGTCGTATGCGAGCTCGATCTTGTGCGGCTCGCCACGGACCGTGGCGCGACCGGTTCGCGCCGCCACCGTCATCCGCCGGAGCCGGCGTTGAACGGCTTGAGCACCTCGCACGGCGGATCCGGGCAGTCCGCCTCGGGCGGCTTGACGGTGTCGGGCGGCTTGACGACGTCGGGTGGCTTCACCACATCGGGCGGCTTTGCCGCACTGCCCGCGTCGGGAGGCTTGATCACGTCCGGCGGCTTGGCTGCGCTACCGGTTCCGGGAACGATCTGCCGCTTCGGCGCCACGCCCGCCTCGCCCTTCTCGAGCGTCACCGTGTACTCGAGATCGCGATCGGGGACGAGATCCACGATCGTGTCGCCGTAGCCGCGAAGGTGGATCGCGAACGATTGCCGCTCGCGCGAGCCCGGGACGATCAGGCTCAGCGGCGTCTTGTTCGGGTACGTGCGCTTCGCCTTGCCGTCGGCGGAGAGCTCCGTGACCTCGGCGCCCTTGGGCTTCGAGCTCAGCTTGACCTTCACCGTGGTCGGCAACGGCGGCAGGTTCGCGCTTGGCGGCGTCACGAGACCCGCGTCCGGCGTCACGGGCGGCGGAACCTGCGAGCCACCAGCGACGAACGCACCGCTGCCTGCCGAGCCCGTGCCATTACCTGCTGAGCCGGTCGTGTCGCCACCACCCGAGCGGCCGTTGATCGCGAACACCGCAGCGGCCGCAGCGCCTGCGGCGAGCAGCACACCGCCGATGATCAGCGGCAACTTCGACTTGCCCTTGCCGGGTCCATCCTCGTCAATGGGAACCTGGACGTTGCCGGTCCACTGCGTGCGCTGGCGCGATGCGGTCGTGCTCGCGGGCGCGGCAACGCGCGGCGACTGCACCGGAATGGCGTGGCCGGTCAGGCCCGACGACGGTGCATCGCCGGAGACCTGGCGCACCGCGTTCGCGAGCTCGAGGATCGTGGTGTGGCGCTGATTGCGATCCTTGAGTAGCGCGCGATCGATCACGGCGGCGAGCTCGCGCGGCGCACCGATCCGATCGAACACCTCGACCGGGATCGAGGGTGGCGGCTCGATGAGGTGCATGCTGAGCACGCCCATGAAGTTGTCGGCCTCGAACGGGACCTTGCCGGTGACGAGCTGGAACAGGATGCAACCCATCGCATAGACGTCGACACGGTGATCGACGTTCTCGCCGCGCGCCTGCTCGGGCGACATGTACTCGGGCGTGCCGAACAGCATGCCGGTCTTCGTGAGCTTGCGGCCACCTTCGTCGACCTCGGTGAGCTTCGCGATGCCGAAGTCGAGGAGCTTCACGAAGTCCGGCTCGCCGAGGAAGTCGATCAGGTAGACGTTCTCGGGCTTGAGATCGCGATGGATGATGCCGTGCGAGTGCGCCGCGACGAGGGCGCTGCAGATCTGCAGGAAGATCTTCTTGGAGCGCGACCACGGCAGGAGCTCGCCCGCGAGCCGGGCGCGCGCGACCTCCTCGTGAAGATCGTGGCCCTTCAAGAGCTCCATCGCGAAGAACACGAGACCTTCGGGCGTGGTGCCGAAGTCGCTGATGTCGATGACATTCTCATGGCGGATGCGCGAGGCCGACTTCGCCTCCTGCATGAACCGCTCGACGAGGTCCGGCTTGCGCGAGAACTCGGTGTGCAGGATCTTGAGCGCGACCTGCTTGTCGAGCAGGTTGTGCGTCGCGAGGTACACGGCGCCCATGCCGCCCTCACCGAGCTTCTTCTGGATCAGGTAGCGACCCACGAGGGTCACACCGATCAGCGGATCGACCGTGGGTGGCAGGTACGAGGTCGGGTGATTGCTCGACACGCTCGCACTCGGCGCGGGCGTACCCGCCGCAGGAGCAGGCGCTCCGGTTCCACGCTGCGCGAGCTCGGGTCCGGTCGACCCAATCTTGGTCCGCTTGTCCTCAGCCACCGCGCTCACATCATAGCAGGCCCGTCAGGGCCTATCGATCCATTCCGAGGCGCGGATCATCGCGGAGCAGACATGCTGGACAAAGTCGATCCGGACGTTGCGGTCGATCGGGCTTCCGGGCATCCCACCAAGGCCGTCTCCGACGACGTTGAAGTCGCTCTCCGGCCGGATCTGCTGGCCGAGGGTGTACTGGAGCGCCGCCTCGATCTGGTCGCGAACCTCGGGATCGGGGGTGCCGTGGTGCCGGCCGAGCAGGTACGACGAGATCATCGCCTCGGTGCGCGAGCCTGCCGGGGTGTTGTACGGGGGAACGAACGACGTGAAGTTGTAGGCGCCCGCGTAGTCGTCCTGATCCGGGTGCTCTCCGACGGCGGGCTGCTGTTCGCGCAGGAACC
>JAYUYE010001157.1:0-2573 GCA_043752985.1 Myxococcales bacterium | reverse complement strand
CCGCTTCGATCGCCTCGCGCTGTTTGTCCAGGGTGGCGCCGGCGTCGCCCTGATCTCGTCCAACGTCCTCGGCAAGGTGATGATCACCGAGCCCGGTGAGACGTTCTCGATCCTGTTCCAGGCCGGCGCCGGCTTCGAGTACCAGCTCGAGAATCGCCACTACGCGATCGGCCTCGCCGCCGACGGCTTCCTGCTGCCGCAGTTCGATGCGATCCGCGCGATCGATGGTCGCGCGTACCTGCGCTACACGTACTGAGCGTAGAGGTCTGCGCGTTCACGCCTGCGCGTAGGAAGCCGCGTGCGAGCCGCACGAAGCACACGCGCACGCTCAACCCGTACGCGAAGTCAGCGCAGCGCTTTACGCCCGGTACCGATCAACTCGAGCAGTACGCGGCGGAACGCAGCCTTCGCATCGAGCATGCCGATCACCGCCGCCGCTCCGAGGCGCTGACGCCAGAGAAGCAGGATCTTTGCGGGCAGTGCCATGCCGCCGATCGCCAGCGCGCGGCCGGTCGCGGCCGCGAGGTCGGTCGCATACTGAGGGGTCCACGCGAACTCGCCGTGCGTCGTCATCGGCGCGGCGAGCGCGCGCTCCCAGTCGCGGTGCGCGGTGGATGCGAGGAGGTCGGCGCGCTTGAGCAGGCCGGCGCGAGCGAGCCCCATGCGGAAGCGCTCGGCGGCGGAGGCGTTGTCGTCGTCGAGGAGGCCCCACCAGATCTCGCGATCGGCGTCGCGGACCTCGTCCGGGAGCTCGAACGCGCAACCAAAGTCGAGACACCAGACGTGAACGGCGCCGTCGGGCTGCTCGTCGATCAAGAAGTTGCCGGGGTTCGGATCGGCGTTGAGCAGGCCGTGTGCGAGCGGCGACCCCCAGGCTACCTCGTAGATGCCGAGCGCGGCCTGGCGCCGCGCGTCAGCGGAGCCCGAGCCGGCGACCTCGACGATGGTCCTGCCGCGCGCGCGGGTCATGGTGAGCACGCGGCTCGAGGAGAGCTCGTCGATCACGCTCGGGAACCGCAGCGTCTTGTGATCGCGCCACGCGGCTGCGAACTTCGCCTGCGCTGCGGCCTCGGCGCGGTAGTCGAGCTCGCCGCGGACGGCGTCACCGAGGCTGAGCAGTGCTTCGTCGTCGAGGCTTCGACCGACCTCGGAGCCGGCGAGCTTGCGGACGAAGGCGGAGTCGTCGAGATCCGCGCGCAGTGCGTCTGCGACGCCTGGATACTGGACCTTGATCACGCACTCGGTGCCGTCGTGGAGCCGAGCCGCGTGAACTTGGCCGAGCGAAGCGGACGCGAGCGGCACCGCATCCCAGTGCGCGAACAACGCCTGCGGCGCCTTGCCGAGGTCGTCTTCGATCACCTTCGCGATCGCGCCGGCGGAGACGGCGGGCGCGTGATCCCACAGGCCACCGAGCACGCTGCGCGCGGCGGCGGTCGCGCCACTGCGGCCACCGAGGGTGGCGCCTGGGTCGTAGGCCGCGAGCTGCGCGACCTTCGCGAGTCCGCCCTTGAGCCGGCCGGCCTGCGAGGCGAGGACGCGGGCGACTTCCTCGTCGACCACGAGGTCATCGTCATCGGAGCCCGAGGGATCCGTGGTCACGATCTGCTTTGCGCGGGCCCAGATCCGAGCCCATCCGACGCTGCGCTCGGCGCGACGTCGCTCGTCGGTCACGGTAGCTGCTCGATCTGGATCATCTTGACCGGCCCCGTCTCGTCGCTCCAGAACAGTTCGACGCGGTTCTTGCCAGTCTTCTTGGCGCGATACAGTGCTCGATCAGCGCGGCGGATCAGATCCTCGCCATCCTTGGCCTTGCTCTCCGGATACGCGGCGACGCCGAACGACGCGGTCACCGAGAGCACCTTTGGCGGCTCGGAGTCGGTGGTCACGCGCAGCTCGGAGATCGCGGCACGGATGCGCTCGCCGACGTTGTACGAGGCGACCATGTCGCTGCGCGGGAGAATCACGGCGATCTCCTCGCCGCCGTAGCGCGCGGCGGTATCGACGCCGCGGAGCTGTGCCTTGACGGTGTTCGCGATTTGCCGGAGCACACGGTCACCGATGAGATGGCCGTGCTCGTCGTTGAGCTTCTTGAAATCGTCGACGTCCATCATCAGCACCGAGAACGGGGTGCCGTAACGCTTGGAGCGCTCGACTTCTTCTTCGATGCGAGCGTCGAAGTAGCGGCGCATGAACAGGCCGGTCAGGCCGTCGATCATCGCGAGCTCGTAGAGGTGCGCGTTCTGGAGTGCCGCGGAGATCTGCAGGCCGAGGGATTCGAGCAGCCGCTGATGGTCCGCGCGGAACGCATTCTGTCGCGTGCTCTGCACCGCGATCACGCCCTCGCAGCCGCCGTACATCATCAGCGGCACGCCGAGCCAAGAGCGGATGCCTTGCGTCCCATCGACGCCGAGATCGAGGTCCTCGGTCTCGAGGTCATCGATCCGGCGCGGCTGGAGATTCTGCATGACCCAACCCGCGGCGCCCGAGCCCTCGACCATGCTCTGCCGGAAGAACCGATCGCTCGATCGATCAAAGCCATCGATCACGAGGCCACTCTCGCCTCCCGACCTGCG
>JAYUYE010001156.1:0-6504 GCA_043752985.1 Myxococcales bacterium | reverse complement strand
AACTTCGCGGGGCGATTGCTCTGCCATTGCTTGTCTCGTTGTCATGCGGCTCGCCCAGGGGAGGCGCGACCGAGCCGACCGGCGGTGGCGGAGCCATCAAAGACTACGCGCCGCTCACGATCAAGGACGATGCGAAGTCCGCCAACCAGGCGGTGATCCTCGGTACCGATGCGAAGAATGGCTCGACGGTGTTGCCGCTCCCCGCAACGCCCACAAGGGGCCTCGTCGACGCGATGTTCGTCAAGCTCGGCGGCGTCGAGATCGCGACCGGAGGATCGACCCCCGTGAAGTTGTCGACCGAGCCCAACGCGGACGGCTCGGTGCAGGTCGGCATCTACGAGGAGCTCGCCGGCGGCACCGGATCGCAGTGGCGCGCTGGGGTCTGGGTCTCGGCGTTCGTCGCCGCGTCGACGCTCGGCAAGGACCTCACTGACTTCTCGTTCTCGGCAGCGTCGGGCGGCTACATCGATGGTGCGTCCGCATCGGGTCTGATGGCCGGCGGCTTCCTCGCGACGATGACTGGCGAGAAGATCGATCCGACCGTGACGATGACCGGCATCATCAACCCCGACGGCACGATCGGTCCGGTCGGCGGAATTCCCGAGAAGTTCGCGGGCTCGATCGAGAAGGGCAAGCGCACGCTCGGCTACCCGATCGGCATGCGCTACGCGAAGTCCGAGGTGACCGGCAAGGACGTCGACCTCGTCGCGTTTGCGAAGTCGAAGGGCGCGGTGGCCGTCGAGATCGCGAATGTGCACGAGGCCTACAAGCTGCTCACCCACAAGCATCTGCCCGAGACGCTGCCGGTCGCCGAGACCGACATGGAGCTCGACGACGAGACGATCAAAGGCATCGACGCGAAGTACAAGGGTTGGCAGAAGAAGCTCGCCGAGGAGTGGGGCGCGCTGCTCCAGCTCCAGCAGGCGGGCCGCCTCCCCACCCGTCTCCTCGCGATGGCCAGTCACGCGCAGAAGTCGGCCGAGCAGGCCGAGAAGCTCCACAAGCAGGGCCTGATCGCGGGCGCGTACTCCAAGATGCTCGTCGCATGGGTCTACGCGGCGAGCGCGACGGACACCTACGACATCGTGTCGAAGATCCAGGCGGGCGACACGGATGCTGCGGTCGCCGCGATCAGCTCGCTCGATCAGCTCGACACGCTGACGACCGACGTGTTCAAGAAGATCGGCGCGATCAAGCCGACCACGCTCGGCGGCCACCTCCTGATGATCGCGGCGTTTCAAGCCGCGCTCCGCAGCTGGGGCTTCAAGATGTTCGCGAAAGATCAGGTCACGCAGACCAAAGAAGCGATCGGCATGCTGGCGCGCCGGAGCGCCGCCGATCTCCAGGGTCCCGATGTGGCAGAGGCCGTGGTCGAACGCCTCGCACCGACGGTGTTGCTGATCGGACAGACCGTCGCGTCTGCCGCGATGGCCTCGGAGGAGCTCGACTTCATGACGGAGAAGAGCGTCAACTACATGTGCTCGATCCCGAACATCAAGCGGATGTCGACGTCGTTCCAGTCGGCCGGCGCCGCGGGCGTCAACTACTTCGAGACGCTGCTCGTCGAGCCTGCGGCGAAGCAGTTCGGACTAACGATGGATCAGGCACGCGTGCGGATCGCGATGAGCGAGCCGAACTACCTCGTCTCGTACATGCTCTCGCACCTCCAGCAGGTCGACGGCCTGCCGAAGGAGCTCAAGGAGCTGTGGGGCGAGAAGTCGCCGCAGTGGAACCTGATGATGCTCGCGGGCAGCGAGGTCGCTTACTACAACTCGGCCGAGCTGATCGCAAAGTACTACTCGCTCGGAATCAGCACGGACAACCAGACCGGCCGCGCCAATGCCGTCGTCCACGAGAAGGCGTTCATGAACATGCTCGCGAGCGCCGAGCGTAACGCCCGCGCGAGTGCACGCGGCGCGCGGATCGCGACCGGCTCGATCCCGGTGCAGGCGAAGCTCGCCTACCAGCAGGCAACGATCGCGCGTGAAGGCGACCTCTCCGACAAGATCGACGCACTGTCCCAGTTCTGGCTGTCGTCCGCGTACTCGCAGACCGCCGTCATGCTCGCGCGCAACTAGCGATCGCGCTAGTGTCGTGACGTGGAACCCGATCTCGCGCGAGCGACCATCGCCGCCGAGAAGCCGCGCCGCTTGCGCCTGTCGGAGCTGCTCGACGAGCTCGGCGCGATCGAGGAAGATCCAGGTGTCGCCGACCGCGCGCCGCGAACAGTCGGCGAGCTCGTCGACAAGGCCGCCGAGGCGGGGTTCGGCTTCCTGATCGGGATCCTGGTCCTGATCGCGATCCCGTTCTTCGGGCTGTCGACGCCGTTTGGCCTCGCGATCGCGCTGATGGGCCTGCAGATGATGATCGGCCGCGATCGGCCGTGGCTGCCGAACCGCGTGTGTCGGCGCGAGCTGTCGATGCACATGCTCGACAAGGTCGCCTCGTTGCTCGCACGCCGCACCCGCTGGCTGGTCGCGGCCACGCGCCGGCGCTGGGATCCACTGGTTCGGCCGCGCCTGATCGGGTTCGGGATCTTCGTGCTCGCGGTCGGCCTCGCCCTGCCCTTGCCGATTCCCGGCTCGAACTGGGTGTTCTTGCTACCGCTGTTCATCTACGCGGTGGGGCTGCTCGAGCGCGACGGTGTGTGGATCCTGATCGGCCACATCGCGATGGTCGTCGACGTCGTCCTCATTTACTTCTTCATCGACGTCGTGATGTCGGTGCTCGCCCGCGTGTGGGCGTGGATCACCTGAGCGCTTCGCGCTGACTGCGCAACAGCTCGGCGATGTCCTTCTGCCCGGCAGGATCCTCGAGCAGCGCGACCGCCTGGGTGTCGAGCGCCTCCTGATCCATCATCAGCTCCACCGCGCGGCGCGCACCGATCAGTCCCGATGCGCGCCCTGGCGGCTGCACGGCCCAGTCGGTGACACCGGCGTTGCGAACCACCTCGGTGATCCAGGCGACATCATGCTTGAACCGCTCGTCGCTGTAGCCCTTCGACTCCCCGAGACCGAACCACAGGATCTTCGAGAACCGCAGGCGGCGCCCCGGCGGCAGCAGGATCGATTCGCCGGCCTCGGCACTCGCGCGGTTGCTCTTCACGAGCCGCGACAGCTTTCCGCACAGCCGCCAGTCGGCGAGTCCCGCCGCTCCGCGGAGTGGGCGATCGTCCTTGAACACGGGCAGCACGAGGCAGTCGCGCTTGGTCTCGTCCCACCGCACCAGATCGAGGGGCAGGACGGAGAGCGCCATCAGTCCTCCGCGTGACGGCCGGCGGCGCTCGCGATCCGATCGAGCACACCGTTGACGAACGCGGACGACTCGGCAGTCCCGAATCGCTTCGCGAGCTCGACAGCCTCGTTGATCACGACCTTGGTCGGGACATCGCGAAACGCGAGCAGCTCGCACGCACCGAGCCGAAGAATGTTGCGGTCCACGCGCGACATCCGATCGATGCGCCAGTTCTTCGACGCGCTCGCGATCAGCTCGTCGATCTCGGTCGACTTCTCGGTCGCCGCGGAGACCAGGTCACGCGCGAAGATCTGCGCGCCTTCCTCGACCTCGAGATCGAACGCGTCCGCCCAGCTCACCGCCGCGCCGGTCACGTCCGTCGCCGGATCTCCGTCGCGTGCGTAGAGCAGCTGGAGCGCGTAGGCGCGTCCGGTCCGTCGTGAACCGACCGTCACTTGCCCTTCTTCCGTGCTGGCGCCGCAAGCGCCCGGTAGAGGTTCGCGAGCTCGATCGCAGCCATCGCCGCGTCGTAGCCCTTGTTGCCGGCCTTGGTGCCCGCGCGCTCGAGTGCTTGCTCGATCGTGTCAGTCGTCAGCACGCCGAAGCCGATCGCCACATCTGTGGTCATCGCGAGATTGCCGATACCCTTGGCAGCTTCGCCGGCGACGAAGTCGAAGTGCGGGGTGGCGCCGCGAATCACCGCGCCGAGCGCGACCACCGCGTCGATCCCACCGCGATCGATCACGCGACGGACGACGTGCGGAAGCTCCCAGGCGCCGGGGCAGCGCACGATCGTGATGTCATCGGCCGATCCACCGGTCCGGACGATCGCGTCGATCGCACCCGAGACCAGCGGCTCGACGATCAGCCCATTGAAGCGGCTGGCGACGATCGCGATCCGGAGGCCGGCCGCGGACAGAGTCCCTTCGACGGTGGTGGGCATGCGCCGGAGGTATACCCCATTCCCCCCGCCGCATTCAGCGCGATCACTGCGCTTCGCGGCGTCGGAATGCACCCCGCGGAATCGGGACCCGCTCGACGACCTCGATGCCGAAACCCTCGATCCCGGCGATCTTGCGATCGCTGTGGATCATGAGCCGGATCTTGTTGAGGCCGAGGTCGGCGAGCACCTGAGCGCCGAGGCCGAAGTCTCGCAAGGTCTCGCTCGACGAAGTTCCCGGCACCGAGTCACGCGAGACCGGCTGCTGGAGGACGAGCCGATCGAACGACGCTCGCAGCCGCATCCGGTCGCGATTGACGACATACAGGAGCACCCCGACGCCCGCGTCATCGATCGCCTTGAGTGCTGCGTCGAGATCCGGGCGGAGCGCAAACGGATCTGCGAGCGGCTCCATCGTCGCGACGCGGACGAGCACGGCGCCACCGTTTACCGACGCCGCCGCGACATCGCCACGAACGAGCGCGAGGTACTCGGTGTCCTCGACCTCGGTGTCGTAGTAGTACGCCGTGAACGGCTCACCTGGCGGCAGCGAGCCCGGGCGCATCGCCCCGACGGCCTGCCGGCGAACGATGTGCTCGCGCTGCAGCCGGTACGCGATCATGTCCGCAACGCTGAGCAGGAGCAGGCCGTGCTTCGCCGCGAACTCCTCGAGCTCGGGGCGGCGGGCCATCTCGCCGTCCTCGCGCATGATCTCGCAGATCACGCCGGCGGGTTTGAGCCCGGCCATCCGTGCAAGATCGACGGAGCCCTCCGTCTGCCCGGTGCGAACGAGGACGCCGCCGGTGCGCGCGCGCAGCGGGAAGATGTGACCCGGCGAGACGACGCGCTCCGGGGTGGCATCGTCCGCGATCGCCGCGCGGATCGTGGTCGCACGATCACGCGCGGAGATCCCGGTGGTCACGCCGTGGCGCGCCTCGATCGAGACGGTGAATGCCGTGCCGAGCGACGCTTGGTTATTGCGAACCATCGGCGCGAGCTCGAGCTTGTCGATCATCCCGTCGTCCATCGCGAGACAGATCAGGCCACGCGCATGGGTCGCCATGAAGTTGATGAGCTCCGGCGTGACGAGCTCGGCGGCGAACACGAGATCGCCCTCGTTCTCGCGATCCTCGTCATCGACGAGGATGACCATGCGACCTGCGCGGATCTCATCGAGTGCGCGCGTGACACGTTGGATCGGACTCATGCAGACCTCCCTAGCAACTTCTCGACATGCTTCGCCAGGATATCGACCTCGAGGTTGACGCGATCACCGATCGCGAGCGTACCGAGGGTCGTGTGATCGCGGGTGTGCGGAATGATCGCGATCGAGAACATCTCCAGATCCACGGAGTTGACCGTCAGGCTGACGCCGGCGACCGCGATCGAGCCCTTCTCGACGATGTAGCGAAGCAGCAGCGGCGACGTACGAAAACCGAGCACGAGGTTGGCGCCGAGGTCGCGAAGGACTGCGACCTCGCCGGTGTCGTCGATGTGACCTGTGACCCAGTGACCACCGAGGCGATCGCCGACCTTGAGCGCGCGCTCGAGGTTGACCTTGCTGCCAATCCGCAGGCTGCCGAGGGAGGTCCGCGCGAGCGTCTCCGCGCCAGCGAGGACCGTGAACGAATCGCGCCCGACCTCGGTCACGGTCAGGCACGTGCCGTCGTGGCTGATCGATTCACCGATCACGAGCTCGCCGAGCGGCATCGCCTTCGGGCAGATATCGAGGACGAGCGCGTCGCTACGCCGGTCCGCGCGCGCGACCGTGCCGACGTCTTCGACCAACCCGGTGAACATGACAGGGGCGGTTTACCACTCCTGCCCGCCATTGCGAATGGACAGCGGCTGTCCCGCGCAGGGACAGGGTTGTCCTGGCTCAGGCAGCGTCAGAACCGGGCCTGGCGACCGCGGTGAACCGCAGATCGTCGCCGAGCCGGACCACGCCGTCGTCGAACACGAACGCGTGGGCGTGCGCGATCGCGGCGAGCCCTGCCCCGCCGACCCAGCTCTTCGCGGGACCGCCAACGATCTTGGGTGCCACGTAGAGCACGAGCTGATCGGCGAGCTGGTGCTCGAGCACCGACGCGTGGACCTCGCCGCCGCCCTCGACCAGCACGCTGGTGATGCCGGCCTCGCCGAGCATCCGAGCGAGCGCGGTGACGTCGAGCTGCCCCTTGTCGTCGTCGGGGACGACCCAGACGTCGGCGCCACGCGCGATCAGAGCCGGTTCGCGATCGGTCGGCGCGTGGGTTCCGGTCACGATGATCACGCGGGGCAGCTTGGCCATTGCCGAGGTCGCGGAGCGGCGCGGCGCCACCCCGTCGAAC
>JAYUYE010001155.1:0-2576 GCA_043752985.1 Myxococcales bacterium | reverse complement strand
GTGGACGCAACCCTCGCCTGCAGCGGCTGTCCGTTCTTCATGAGCGCTCCGATCTGGCTCGCCGCGATGGTGGCCGGCACCGTCACCGTGCTCGGTGCGGGCCGCCGGCCCGAACCAGATCCGGTTCCGCCAGCCCCGCACGTGGTCCAGGAGGTCCCGTGGCTGACACCCGAGGCCGCCGGCGAAGTGATAGGTCCACACGGCAACCTCGGCCCGTTGTTCGCGGGCGTCATTCTCGGCGGGACGCCGCCACTGCCGGAGCTCCGCGCGCGGATCGATGCGTTCGCGCGAACGAACCACGTCGCGATCGACCTCGACATCGTGAACGACGAGGTCGCCGCGATCCGGTTCGAGGTGAAGTACAGCGGCTGTTGCGGCTACGAGGCAGCCGATACATTCGCCACGCGGATCCGCCGACCGACCCGCGGTGGCGGCTGCTCGAGTAGGCCGGAGGAGTGGATCAACGAGTGGGCGGCCATCGTCGAGGACGGCGTTCGCATGCGCGCCAGCGTGCGCGTCAATCGCGTCGTCGTGCACTGGGAGCGAGTGGCGACGTTTCCCGAGCTCCTCGAGCGCGTGGAGGGGATGCTCGGGTCGAGCGACGCGGCGTTCCGACAGTCCGTGAACGAGACCCGACCGGCGCGTCTCTACCGGCTCGAGGTTCCGTACCCCGTGCACGACGACTATTTGCACGACAATCTGTCGATCGACGTCGGTTCGGATGGCCGGCGCATCACCGAGGTCGCGTTCTCGATCAGCGACCCCCACTTCCGGGCCGGCTATGTTCGGGATGTGCTGCGCGCCCGCCGGGGGACGCAGCGCGTCCGTGCCCGCTACGAGGGCGACGACGTGACGACGACAGTGACGTTGCGCCTGCGCTGATGCGAGATCCCGAGGATCTGCGCGCAGTTCCCGACGACGATCGGACCCTGCGCGTATAGTCTTCCGGTCATGGTCGCGCCCCGCACGACGGTCATCGTCAACCCGAATTCGCAGGGCGGAAAGCTGCGTGACCGGTGGCACGAGGTCTCGGAGACCCTGAGCCGGGCGTTTCCGTTCGAACATGCGATGACGACCGGCACGGGCGACGCCACGAACCTGACGCGCGACGCACTGCGGGCGGGGGCGGAGCGGATCGTCGCGGTGGGCGGCGACGGAACGATCAACGAGATCGTCAACGGGTTCTTCGACAACGGCGTGCCGATCGCGCCCGAGGCGAGCCTCGGCATGATCCCGTTCGGGACCGGCGGAGATTTTCGGCGGACGCTCAAGCTACCCACGGACATCGCCGAGGCTGCGGCCGTGATCGCCGCGAATCAGCGGATGAAGATCGACGTGGGCCGGCTCGACTTCACGACGATGACCGGCGGAGCCGCGACCCGGATGTTCGCGAACATCGCGTCGTTCGGGGTGTCGGGCGTGGTGGATCGGCTCATCAACGAGTCGGGCAAGAAGCTCGGCCGGCTGTCGTTCATGCTCGCGACGGCGCGCGCGACGTGGTCGTACAAGAACCAGCGCGTACAGCTCGTGCTCGACGGCAAGGACCGCGTCGAAGCAACGATCAATACGGTCGCGGTGGCGAACGGCCGGTTCTTTGGCGGCGGGATGATGGTGGCGCCGAACGCGGAGGTCGATGACGGCACGTTCGACGTGATCGCGATCGGCGACCTCGGGTTCGGCGAGCTCCTGACGAGCGGGCGCCGGCTGTTCAAGGGCACGCACCTCGCCATGGACAAGGTCACCGCGCGGCGGGCGAAGGTCGTCGAGGCGGAGGGGATCGATCCGGGCAGCGTGATCGAGCTCGACGTCGACGGGGAGAATCCCGGCAAGCTGCCGGCGCGGTTCGCGATCGTTCCAGCGGCGCTGTGGATGGTCGTACCGGCGGGTCGGCCGGCCGCGTAACTCATGCTCCGCGTCGTTCACAGCAATCGCGTCGAGCTCCTGCTCGCCGCACTTCTCGAGGCGTTGCCGCCGGCAGATCCGTTCGTGCCGTCGACGATCGTGGTCGGGAGTCACCTCGTAGCGCGCTGGTTGCGCCGGGAGATCGCGTTCTCGCGGGGAATTGCTTCGGGGCTCGAGCTGCCGACGTTCGAGCGGTTCGTCGAGCACACGTGGGCCGAGCCGAGTGCGGGGCTCGTTGCGATCGATCGCGCGCAGCTCGCCGCGGTGCTCGCGTCGGTGCTCGCCGACGGTAACGTCGTCCGCAAGCTACCGGCCGTCGCGACGTACCTCGCCGCGGCGCCGGACTCCGGCGACCGTGCGGGACCACGTCGCGTCCAGCTCGCCACGCACCTCGCGACGCTGTGCTGGAGCTATGCGGCGTCGCGGCCAGACTGGATGCCGGCGCTGGTCGCGGGCCACGTGCCATCGGAGATCGAGGGCGACCCGACGGCGCGGTGGCAGGCGTCGCTGATCGCGGCCGCTTTCGCGCGGATCGCGGCGGCTGATCCCGATCGCCATCACGCGCTCGGACCGATGTTGCCGTGGGCACGGCGGAGACTGTCGCTCCCGCTGCCGGCGATCGCACCGATGTCGGTATTCGGTGTCTCGTACTTGACCCGCGCGCAGCTCGAGGC
>JAYUYE010001154.1:0-2577 GCA_043752985.1 Myxococcales bacterium | reverse complement strand
TTCGAGCTCGGCGCGGTCGCGGTGATGCCGGAGGACGCAGTGCGCTGGCTTCCGTGGGCCTTGCCGGTGCTGCTCACCGCAGGCGGTACCGTTGCGCTCGCCGCAGGCGGCATCATGCTGGTCGCGGCGATCGTGCTCGTGACGGGCGGCGTGCGCATCAGCGAGCACCTCGTTCGCGATGGTCTGGTCGTCAGCGCAGGAAGCTATCGAGGCGAGCGGGGGCTGACGCCGCCCGCGTCCACATCACGTCGCTGGTTTCGCGGCATCGTCGATCGCGAGATCGTGCTGCTGCTGCGCGATCGTAATCTGTTGATGCAGACACTGCTCGTTCCGCTCCTGGTCATTGGTTTTCAGATCGGGTTCAACCCAGCGATGTTCGAGGGCGCGACCGACGACTCACGTCACGCGTCGGCACTGGCCTTTGGAATCGGAGCATTCGTGCTGATGGGCGGTGGCTTCATGGCGTTGTCCAACGAGGGCAAGGCGCTGTGGCTGCTGTTCACGTTTCCGCAGCGCATCGATCAGGTCTTGCTACGCAAAGCGATCGTGTGGGGCACTGCCGCGGCGATCTACACCCTGGGCGTGATCGTCGCAGTTGCCGTGCTCGCCGGTGGCTTCGATGTCGATGCCGTGATCGGTGGTGTAACCGCCCTCGTTGGCATCGCCATCTACGCGGTGATCGCTGTCGGTATGGGCATCCTCGCTACCAACCCTCTCGCCGAGGAAGTCCAGCGCAAGGTGCGCTTAACGGTCATGTGGACCTACATGATGCTGTCCGCGCTGTACGGGTACGGCTTCTACGCGCCGCACTGGACCAAGCTCGTCCTCGTCATCATCTGCGCGCTCCTCGCCTTCGCGATCTGGCAGATCGTTCGCGATCGAGCACCGCTGTTACTCGATCCGATCCACCAGCCGGCGCCGCAGATCGCGCTCAGCGACGGCCTGATCAGTGTTCTCGCCTTCTTCGTGTTCCAGAACGCGATCGCTGTCGCAGGCGTGAAGGCCGGCGCGCCGGTGGAGCAGGCGATCCTGATCGCATTCGTCGGAGCAGGCGTGCTCGTCGCACTGCTTGCGCTGTACGTGTTCTGGCGCCGCCACGTGCCGAACATTCTGGTGACCCTTGGCATCCGCGGCTCGCACGAGGCTCGCTCGTCGCTCGCGAGCATGCTTCTCGGCATCGTGCTCGGTGCCGGTGCCGGTTCGATCGGCCTCCTCTATCAGTCTGTCGTGTTCGGTGGAGACCGTGGAGCAGTGCCGACCACGCTCGCGCTGCTCGCCGTGATTGCGGCGCCGCTGTGCGAGGAGCTGATCTTTCGGGGCCTCGTGTTCCGGGGGCTGCGCCGCTCGACGCATCCGATGGTCGCGATCATCGCCAGCGCGGCGATCTTCGCGCTCGTTCACCCGCCCGTGTCGTTTGTTCCCGTGTTCGGCCTCGGAATCGTCACCGCATTGAGCTTCGAGCGCACGGGACGCTTGCTCGCGCCGATCTGCGCCCATGCGGTCTACAACGCGATGGTGCTGTTCGCCGCGTCGATGCTGTAGAAGCTCACTACGGCGCATACGACATCGCAGTTGCCTCGCACTCGTGGAACCCGGAGGAACCGGAGGAACGCCAACGCCAAGCGGCGCGATATCGCTTGGGCGCGCGTCTGAAATCGTCCGGCAGCCGGACGAGGCGCTCGTTGTTCGGACATAAACTCGGATAGCTTTGGCATCGGCTCAAGAGCGACCGGAAGCGCTGTCGAGGCCAGAAACCAACCTCGTTCGGGATCTCCGCCGGAACTCCGCCTCCGTACGTCTACTGCTACTTGATCGTGAAGCACCCAGAGCTCTACCTCGTCGGCTCGTAGCTCAGACCCAATCGCCGACGAGACTCCGCGCGCTTGCGCTGGCGCACGCGCTGCACTACGGGGCGACGCGATGACCCGAGCGCACGCCTCGGCGGCGGTGGCAGCGGTGGCTCGTCGCGGTTCAGCTTGGCGAGTACCGTGTTTTGGGGATCGAGGCCGGCGAGTTCAGGCTCATTAGCGAGCTCGAACAAGTCCTAGTACCGGGCCACAGAGGATCTGACCGATCACGCGGCCGCCCTGACCGCACGGCGCACGGGATGTACGGCGGGAGTTGGGTAGGCCCGACCGAGCTTCTCGCGCGCGCGTTCGACGGTAAACATCCACTCGATCTGAGCACCCTCGTGATTGCGACGGCGTTCCCACTGCGCGATCTCCGCGACGAGCGTGGACCTCTCGGCGATGCGGCGGCTTAGGCACTGCCGCACCATCACGCCGATCTCGATCTCCACCATGTTGAGCCAGCTCGCATGCTTCGGGGTGTAGTGGAATTCGATGCGCGCCAGGATGCGGCGCGCCTCCTCGGGTGGGAAGCGCTTGTAGAGCGCGGCTTGCGAGTGTGTCGAGAGGTTGTCGAGCACGACACGGATTCGCTCGGCGTCCGGATAGTGCTCGTCGACGAGGTCACGCATGCACTCGGCGAAGTCGAGGCCGGTCCGTTGGTCCGTGACCTTGGCGTGGCGCCACGGGCGATTGACGTCCACGAACATGAAGACGTTCGCCGTGCCGT
>JAYUYE010001153.1:0-2578 GCA_043752985.1 Myxococcales bacterium | reverse complement strand
GTCACTATAGACCGGACCCGGCGTGTCGGGCATTCCACGCGACGCCGCCGCGTTGTACGGTCCGCCGGTGACCAGTTGGTTCGACGAGCTCACCCCGGCCCACGTTCGCAACCTGGACGTCTACCAGCCGGGAAAGCCCATAGAGGAGCTCGAGCGCGAGCTCGGGATCACCGGGGCCATCAAGGTCGCATCCAACGAGAATCCCCTGGGGGCCTCGCCGAAGGCACTCGCCGCGCTGCCGGACGCCCTGGCGAACCTGCACCTCTATCCCGATGCCGGTGGCTTCGCGCTGCGCCGCGCCCTGGCGACCAGGTTCGACCTTCCGATCGGGGCCATCGCGCTGGGGAATGGATCGAACGATCTCCTGTACCAGCTGGTCCTGGCGACGACCGATCCGACCGACGAGGTGCTGACGCACAAGTACGCGTTCTTGTCGTACCGGCTCGCCGCGCAGGTCGCCGGTCGCGCGTTCGTTGCGTCAGCGGTCACCCCGGACTACGGATGCGACGTCGACGCGCTGATCGCAGCGATCACGCCGCGGACCAAGTTGGTGGTGCTCGGCACGCCAAACAATCCGACCGGCTCCGTGATCACGCGCGCGGACGCTGCGAAGGTCCTCGCGGCATTGCCCGCGCGCGCGGTGCTCGTGATCGACGAGGCCTACGCCGAGTACGCGGCCGAGTGGCCCGAGGTCGAGCACGTCGACGGCCTTGCGCTGCAGCGCGAGGATCGCCGCGTCATCGTGTTGCGCACGTTCTCGAAGATCTACGGCCTCGCCGGCATCCGGATCGGGTTCGCCGTCGCGGATCCCGCCGTGATCGACGTGCTCGGTCGAGTCGGCCGGACCTTCCATGTCTCGAGCCTGGCGCAGACCGCGGCGATCGCCGCGCTCGATGACACGGAGCACCTCGCGGCCAGCGCGCGCCACGCCCGCACGCAGATCGAGCGGCTGCGGTCCGAGATCAAAACACCCGGTGTCCGCGTGTTCTCGTCGCTCGCGAACTTCGTGCTGATCGACTGCGGTCGCGCGTCGGGACCGGTCTACGACAAGCTCTTGCGCGCTGGCGTGATCGTCCGTCCAATGGCGGCATGGGGCCTGCCGTCCTGCATCCGGGTCTCCGTCGCACGCGACGCCGAGCTGTCACGCGTGATCTCCGCGGTCAACGACGTGCTGGGTACGTGATGCGGCTGCTCGCGGCGCTGGTGGTGATCGCCGGCTGCGGCAGCACATCGGAAAAGCCCGTCATCACCGCGCCCGAGCGCACCCAGCCACAGACTGCCGCGGATCGGATCCTGCCGCTGTTTCCCGAGGGTGCGCAGGTGATCGTCGAGCTCGATCTCGCCCGCATGCGGACGAACCCCGTGATCGGTGCGCTCGTCACCTCGGCGCTGACCGGCGAGGGGCTGCCGGTGCTCCCGACCAGCGTCCCGATGTCGCCGCTCGCGAAGGCCGATGCGGTCGTGCTCGCGTCGTATGGCATCGGCACGTCGCAAGCCGTGATGGTCACCGTGATCGAGAGCCCCGAAGATCTCGCGCGCACCGCGGGCGCGACGCGGCTCGGCGAAAATCTCTACGCGCTCGGGCCGACGGATTGGATCGCGCAGCTCGAGGCGCGGGCGGCGCTCGCCGGGATCGGGGATGCCGCATCGGGACCGCCGATCGTCGCGTCGCCGGAGCTGCTCGCGCTGCGCGATCGCGCGATGCCGCCGAACGCACCGGGCGCCGCGCTCCGGATCACCGCGCGGCTGTCGTTCGATGCGCGGGTCGCGCTCGCTCGGCAGACCGGGCTCGACAGCGCGCCGTCGCAGGTCTCGATCTGGGCCGATGTCGTGGATGACTTCGCGATGGTCGTCGACGCCGACGCCGCCGACCCGGGCGACAAGAAGACCAAGAATCCCACCAAGCGGCTCGAAGCCGGTATGCGTGGCGTGCTCGCGGGGCTCGCGGACGAGCCTGCGATCCAGGCGCTCGGCATTCCGTCGAGCCTCGAGCGCGCACGGCTCGTCGCGCGCGGCACCTGGGTCCGCACGATCGTCGCGATCGGCCCCGCTCATCTCCAGCGCGTCGTTGCGCGCGCGAACGCGTACTTGCAAGGAAAGTCATGAAGCTGATCGTCGAGCCCGCCACGCGTCCGCTCACCGGAACGGTGATCATTCCCGGCGACAAGTCGATTGGCCATCGTGCGCTCCTGTTCTCGCTGCTCTCGGCGACACCGGTGCGCGTGCTCGGTCTCGGCGACGGTGCCGACAACGGCCGCTCGGCGAAGGCGATCACCGCCCTCGGGGCGACGATCGAGCGCGACAACAACGCGCTCGTGATCACCGGCACTGGCTTGCTCGGGATGCGCGCGCCCGCGCAACCGATCGACTGCGGTAACTCGGGCACGACGATTCGCCTCCTGTGCGGTCTGCTCGCGGGCCAGCGGTTCCCGACGATGCTCGTCGGAGATGAGTCGCTCAGCAAGCGACCGATGCGCCGCGTGATCGGGCCGCTCGCGACGATGGGGGCAAAGATCACGGGGCTCGGCACGGGCGTCGACATCACGCCGCCCCTGACCGTTGGTCCCGCGGACGGTCC
>JAYUYE010001152.1:0-6515 GCA_043752985.1 Myxococcales bacterium | reverse complement strand
TCGACGGCCATCCGACCGCCACTGCGCTGCAGCTCGCTGACCTCCAGGATCTCGAGGCGCGTGGCGACTCGTACGCCGGCTGGGGGAATCTGCTGTTCTTGAGCGGCCTGGCAGTCGGGGCCGTCAGCACGTACTTCTTCCTTCGCAACCGCAAGCGCGCGAGCGCGCTGCAGGCGGCACGCATCGCCCCGGCGGTGTTCGATCACGGCGGCGGCATCACACTCACTATCGGAGGTTCGCCATGAAGCTCGTCATGACCTGGCTCGCCGCTTTGACCATCGTCCTGATCTCCTCGAGCAGCTGCTCGATCAACCATCGCAGTGGTGAGTTCGAGTGCACGGTGCAAGCGGACTGCGACCTCGCGCGGCAGTGCCTCAATGGCTACTGCGTGGTGCCCGGTGGCGTCATCGATGCGCCGAAGACCATCGACGGCCCGCGCAAGGACGCGCCGATGATGATCGACAGTCCGATGACCGTCTGCCCGCCGCAGTGCACGAGCTGCGGCGACGGCAAGACCTGCACGATCGATTGCGGGATGACCAACTGCAACGGCAACCAGCCGATCGTCTGCCCGAGTGGGTACAACTGCGCGATCCTGTGCTCGACGAACAACGCGTGCTCGAACGGTATCAACTGCAACGACGCGCAGTCGTGCGCGATCACCTGCTCGGGTGCCGGCTCGTGCCGCAACGTCGATTGCGGTAGCGGTCCCTGCGACGTGAAGTGTCAGGGCCAGAGCTCGTGCCGCGGCATCGACTGCAGCAACTCGTGTGCGTGCGACGTCAGCTGCGCGATCACCGCGTCGTGCGATTTTCTGACCTGCAGCGACCCGCAGTGCGACCCGCTCGGCCGCGGCTGCACGTCCGGCGCGCCCGGCTGCGATAACTGCCCGTAGTCAGCGGTACGTGCTGGAGTTGAACCACCACTCGGCCTGGAAGCCGAGGAAGTGGGTCCACTCGCGGCCCTGGCGCGGGTCGTCGGGCACGAATTCGTCGCGAGCGGCATCGTTGAGGTGGGCCGCACGATAGACGAGCCGTAGCTGTGGTCGGTCGTAGGTGGAGGGCCCCATCGGCGAGAACACGAGCATCGGCGCGATCTGGAACACCGCCGGATCTTCGGCGCGCAGCGTACTGGTGTTGAGGCCCCGCGGAAATCGCGCCTGGTACGAGAGGTCGACACCGGCGTACAGCTCGCGCACGACCTTCGCGAGCGGGCGGACGTCGAGCGCGTACTCCCAGCCATCATCGGGATCGGTGCCGGTCGTATCCGCATCGATGAACCGGCGTGACAGCGCACCGAACATCACGTTGCCACGCGCGTGATCCCACGCTCCGGCGGCACCGAACGTCAGCTCGCTCGCGCGCGTCGTCTTGAGCTCGGGTCCAAAGCTGGTCGGCGGCACGAGCTCGTCGAACGCGGCGAGCCCCTTCGCGTACCGCAGGTAGAGGTTGATGTGATTGCGGTGCGCCGGATTGTTCGAGAGACCGAACAAGCTGACCTGGGCGCCGGCGAGCCAGCCGCGATCCGAGGGCAACGCCTGGAGCGTGCCGTCCGTGCGCTCGCGCCTGCCCGACGGCAGCGCGTGGAATTCGCCGTGTGCTTTGACCTTGATGCTGAGCTGACCCTCGTCGCCGCCGAGCAAATACGAGCCCGTTCCCGACAGGATCATCCGCTGGCGATCGAGCTGGAGCGCGGTCGTCGCGCCCTGCGCGGGATCGGGCACCGTGATCTCCTGAAACTGGAACGGGTCACTGAGTCGATTCACGCCCGCGTGTGTCGCGAGCTCGATCGCATCGCCGCCACCGTCTTCGCGCTCCGCTTTGCGGAACATCAGCCCGCCACCGACCGTGTTCTGATCGTCGAGCGGCCAGTAATCGAACAGGTAGATATCGTCGCCGCGATACATCCGCGAGCCGGCCCACGCTGTGAGGTGCTTCGTGGCCTCGGCCTCGAGGTAGACGTTGCGCAGCGCGGGCTGGGCATCGAAGTCACCCGTGTCGTGGAACAGCGTCGCGTTGAACGCGATCGTGATCACCGGGCGGATCTTCAATCCGCGCGGCGTGACGAACCCGTACGACAGGTCGAGCTCGAGGTAGCTCGGTTCGACGATCCGGGGCCCGTGCGCCACGACGTTCGCGGTCTCGGGCTTGCCGCCGCGGAGATCCGTTCCGGCCAGGATCCGCCCGTAGGATCCGAACCTGAAGCCCTTGCCCGCGCGCTCGTCCTGGTCCGCCTTCACGTCGGTGGGTGGCCACGGGTCCGAGGGCGGTAGGTAGCTGGGCTCGGCCGGCGCGGGATCGGGGACTAGGACCTTCGTGGGCAGCGGTGCGGGTGGTTGCTGCTCGAGTGGCTGCGGTTCGGCCTGCGGGTTGGGCTCCGGGGTCGGATCCGGCTGGGCAATCGCGAGGCCGCCGGATCCCATGCACGCACTCGCGACGATCGTGCTTAACAAACGTCGTGCGCGCATCCGCGCTGACCCGAGCATGATCCATGCCCGCGTCGCAACACGTGATGTTCGGGATCTGGACCGAACGACGCCGCGCGCTCGTTGCGATCGGCAACCGTCAAGGCATCGGACGGCGCGGCTCCTCGAGCTTGGGCCGGGGCTTCTTCTTGACGGTTCGTCCCCGCTTGCGCGAAGCCTTCTTGATCGGCTTCTTCTTCACGGTCGCCTTCGCGGTAGTCGCGGCCGCCTTCCGCTTGAACGACTGTGCCTCGCCCGTTCCGGTCAGGAACAGCGCGACGATCATCGTGAGCAAGCCGCGCCACAGCACGAGGCTAGCTAACCGCATCTGCGACCCTCGAACAACGCAAACCCGTGTTGCCGTTCGCAACGCGAGGCCCCGGTCACGTCGGCGGATCAGCGAGCGTGCGCGGCGCGCCGAACCATGGAGTCGAATCGACCAGTCTAACGGAGTAAGTAATTGGTATTGTTCACTAACAGCGCGATATCTGGCGAAGACGTCTAACGGTAGAACGAGACCCTCACGGACGGAGTGACGAGGTGGATTCTCGTGCTGCTCGCGGCGTGCGATCGCGTCCGCGACGACTCGATGGTCATCGACGGTCCGCCCGGGCCCTACACCTTCGGCGAACCGCCCGCGACCCTGATCAAGAACGTCACGCGCGACACGTAGAACTTGGACGACCGGCGCCGGGCAACCGAGCTCGGCCGGCAAACGATCACGCTGCCGGTCTCGCGGATCACCGCCTGGGTCGCCGGCCCGAACCACGGACGATGACTCGTCGCGATTCACGACGAGCGAGGGCGCACCGGCTGCTGACCGGCCCGTGCTCACGGTCACGGTTCTTCCCTGATCTCGCAGCACGCGCCGACTCGTGGCAAGGTCTGCCGCGTGCGCTTGATCTCGTCTGCTCTGGTCCTTGCCCTCGCGGTCGCCGGTTGCAGTCGCGACGGCAGACCGACCACACCCATCGCCGCCGATAGCGAGCTAGCTCCGCTGCCACCCGCGTCGGGCACGCCGATCGGCTATCTGCTCGACAACTCGTCGAACCTCAAGCTCACGGGCGACCAGTACGAGAAGCTCCGGCAGATCGATGCGAGCCTGTCCGCGAAGAACGATGCGATCGACACGCAGCTCCGCGAGATCGAGACGCCAGAAGAAGAAGCACCGCCCGACAAGAACGCGCCGCCGCCGGTTCGCCCGAAGAACATGGCGCCGGGTGCCGCGCCCATGCGCACGACGGTCGATGCGTCGAAGCTGCACGAGGCACGGACTGCGCAGAACACCGAAGCGCTCGAGAAAGCATTCGCTCTGCTCGACGCGAGTCAGCAGCTCGAGGCGAGGAAGCTGCTCGCCGCGCGTGGCATCGCCTCGCCGAAGCCGACCAAGACGGCCGAGCCCGCGGTTCCGCGCGAGCCCTGACGCGACACGCTGCGACGCCGGTGTCCCCTTGACGCCACGGAGGCGATTGGACGTAGAGTGCCGCCGTGCGCACCTCAATGCTGTTGTTGTCGATCCTCGCCGCTGCATGTAGCAAGAAGACCAAGGAGGCGGAGCCGACGCCGACACCAGACAAGGGCAGTGGCTCTGCCGTGGTCAAAGCTCCGACCGATGACACCGCGCTGATCGCGGAGGCAAAGAAGTTCCTCGCCGACTCCGACAAGGAGCTGCGCCGCGTGCTGGTCGGCGCTGCCGAGGCAGAGTGGGCCAACCAGACCGACATCACCGACGCGCACGAGGCGGCTGCCGCCAAGGCCAACAATGTTCAGAACGACACGATCGCGAAGCTGATCAAGCAAGCGCGCAAGTACGAGCCGGTGATCGACAAGCTCGATCCCGCCAACAAGCGCCAGCTCCAGGTTCTGATCTATGTCCTCACGGTCGCGACGCCGGTCGCGCCATCGCCAGACGACCCGGCGAAGTCCGCCGAGCTCGCAAAGATCGCGGCCGAGATGAGCGGCATCTATGGCAAGGGCAAGGTCGATGGCAAGGACCTCGATGCGCTGTCGAAGATCTTGCAGACCAGCCGCAAGCCTGACGAGCTGCTCGCCGCGTGGAAGGGCTGGCACGACACGGTCGGCCGTGCCGAGCGCGACCTCTACATCAAGTACGTCGGGCTCGCGAACGATGGCGCGAAGGCGATCGGCTTCCCCGACGTCGCGACCATGTGGAAGAGCGGCTACGACATGCCGGCGGATGCGTTCGAGGCAGACGTCGATCGCCTGTTTGCGCAGATGAAGCCGCTCTACGAGCAGCTGCACTGCTACACACGCGGCAAGCTCAACAAGATGTACGGCGACAAGATCGCGCCGGCGACGGGTCCCATCCCCGCGCATCTCACCGGCAACATGTGGGCGCAGAGCTGGGGCTATCTCTATCCAGAGCTCGAGCCGTACAAGGGCCAGGCGGCGATCGATGTCAGCAAGACGATCGAGAAAAAGCTGACCGACAAGCAGATGGTGCAGCTCGGCGAGGCGTTCTACACGTCGCTCGGGATGCCTGCGCTACCGGCGACGTTCTGGGAGCGCTCGATGTTCCAGAAGCCCGCAGGCAAGGAGGCGGTCTGCCACGCGAGCGCGTGGGACGTGCAGTTCAACAACGACCTGCGCATCAAGATGTGCATCAACAAGAACCAGGAAGACCTGGACACGATCCATCACGAGCTCGGCCACAACTACTACCAGATGGCCTATCACAAGGAGCCGATCCTCTTTCAGAACGCCGCGAACGACGGCTTCCACGAGGCGATCGGCGACACCGTCGTGCTGTCGATGACCCCCGAGTACCTCAAGGAGAAGGGCCTCCTCGACAAAGTCACCAAGAACGACAAGCTGACGATCAATCTGCAGATGAACAAGGCGCTCGAGAAGATCGCGTTCCTTCCGTTCGCCGTGATCGTCGACAAGTGGCGCTGGGATGTGTTCTCCGGGAAGGTGAAGCCCGAGAGCTACAACGCGCACTGGTGGGAGCTGCGCAAGAAGTACCAGGGCATCGTGCCGCCAGTGGAGCGTGCAGCGACCGACTTCGATCCCGGCGCGAAGTACCACGTGCCCGGCAACGTCCCCTACATGCGCTACTTTCTCGCGGCGGTGCTCCAGTTCCAGTTCCACCGCGCGCTGTGCAAGAAGGCCGGTCACACCGGGCCGCTCAACGAGTGCTCGATCTACAACAACAAGGTCGCGGGCGAGGCGTACTGGAAGATGCTGCAGGCCGGCTCGAGCAAGCCGTGGCAGGACATCCTGTTCGACCTCACGGGTGAGCGCGAGATGGATGCCACCGCGATCCTCGAGTACTTCGCGCCGCTGCAGACGTGGCTGCAGGAGCAGAACAAGGGTCAGACCTGCGGCTGGTGATCCCGTCGTGATCGGAAGCGGCTCGTCGGAACCGGCGGGCCGGTTTTGCGTTTCGGCTGATCGGGTGGCCAGGTCAACCGGCCCCTTTCAACTCGAGTGACCTGGCAACGCGATCAGCCAGTGCCGGCCAAGTGCCTGTCCTGACGGAGTTCTCGTCGACGAGGGCCTGTGGCACACGCGCTGCACAACACGAAACCATCAACAGCCAGCCTCGCCGGGAGATACTCACCATGTCCGCTTCCAAGAATCTGATCGCCCTTCTCGCCCTCGCCCTCGGAACCTCTGCAGCCGGCTGCGCCGCTGATGCCCCCGACGGTGGTGGTGGCGGTGGTGGCGGCGGTGGCGGTGGAGAAGGTGGCGGCGAAGTCACCCCGACCGACGCGACCGGCACCTACTCGATGCGCTCGAACTTCGACCTCGCGACCAACGCCCCGGGCAAGGTCGGCGAAGTCGTCAACACGATCATCGCGGCCACCGACGGTGGCGATGACCCGGCCAACTGGATCCTCGAGCAGGTCATCGCGAAGATGCCGAACGGCACCGTCAAGAACCTCCTCAACGGAGCGCGCCCGTTCGTCGCGGGTTACCTCAATCAACAGCTGCTGTCGTTCGCCCCGGACTTCGTCACCACGATGGTCCAGATGGGAAATGACTTCGGCCAGATGGCCAAGAACTTCGGCACCAACGAGACCCTCGA
>JAYUYE010001151.1:0-2581 GCA_043752985.1 Myxococcales bacterium | reverse complement strand
GCAACGCGGCGCGAGCGATCGGGGCCCGGTTGCCCGCGGGTACGGTCCACGCGGTGACCGTGTGCTCGGAGCTCGACCTGCCGCGCCTGCGCGCCCGGCTGCCGGCGGAGGTCGTCTCCGCCCCGATCCTCGACGGCTCCGATCCCACGGCGTGGCCACCGATCAGCGTGATCATCAATCCCGCGGGCGAGTGCCGTCTTCTGCGTGGACGTGGCGACGACGACGCAGCGCTGTGGCGGCTCGACCTCGTTGCCCCGCATGCGCGCGCCGCGAGCCTGCACATTCTCGGGCGAGTACCGTTGCCGTTCGTCGGTGAGCTTCTCGCGCAGCGGACTCCGTCGACGCGCATCGCGTGGTGCGGCGGCGATGCGATCTCGCCCGGTCTCGAGCGCGACCTCGATCTCGCGTGCGTGAATGTCATCGAGGCGCAACGCCTCCTCGGGACCACGGAGGCATCGCCGCGGATCCTCGCCGAGGCGCTGGCCGCCCGCGCGGTGCGGCCTGGTGCCGTCCGCCTCGTGACCGGGCGGAGCGCCGCAGCCTCGGTCGCGGCGGTGCGCGAGGGCGCCGAGGTTCGCTGTCACGAGGGCGTGGTCCCCGAGCCGCTGGCGCCGTCGCAGATCAAGCGGCTCAAGGGCGTCGGCGACGTGTTCGCGGCGCGGTTCCTGGTCGAGGCGTGCATCGACGAGGCCGGTCAGCCGCGCGTGGAGCTGGCGGTCGAGATGGGGCTCGCCGTCGCCGCCGCGGCGGCCACACAGTTCATCACCGCGCGCGAGGCGCCGTGACGGTCGCCGGCACGGACCGAGATACCCCGATGGAGCGACTCGTTCGATGACAGATGTGCTCGCCCGGTTCCGGATCGATGGGCGCGTCGCGATCGTGACCGGCGGTGCGCGCGGGCTCGGTGCGGCGGCTGCGCGCGCACTCGCAGCTGCAGGGGCGCGGGTCGTGGTCACCAGCCGCGATGAAGCAACCGCGATCACCGCAGCGGACGATCTCGCGAGGGCAGCGGGGGTTGCCACGCTCGGGATCGCGGTCGACGTCCGTGACGCTGCCGCGATCACCGCGATGGTCGAGCGAACGCGGAGCGTCTTCGGCCAGATCGATATCCTCGTCAACAATGCAGGCACCACGCGCCGCGAGCCGCTGACGTCGCTGACGGAGGTGCAGTGGGACGAGGTCGTCGACACGAACCTCAAAGGCACGTGGTTGTGCTGCCGCGCCGTCGAGCCGGTGATGCGCGCGGCGCGACGGGGCCGGATCATCAACGTCTCGAGCATGCTCGGTCAGGTCGGGCTGCCCGATCGGTCGCCGTACATCGCGAGCAAGGGCGGGGTGACGGCGCTGACGCGCGGGCTCGCGATCGAGCTCGCGCCGAGCGGGATCACGGTCAATGCGATCGCGCCGGGACCATTCGCGACCGGGATGGCCGACGGTCCCTCGCGTGCGGCGCTGCTCGCGCAGATTCCCCTCGGCCGCTGGGGTGACCCGGCGGAGATCGAAGGCGCGATCGTCTATCTCGCGTCCGACGCCTCGAGCTTTGTCACCGGAACCACCTTGGCGATCGATGGAGGCTACACGGCGCGATGAAGCGCGAGCTTGCCGATGGCCGGGCGGTACGCATCCATGATCGCGCTCGACTCGACGCGCTCGGCCGGATCGACGCCGTCGTGATCGTCGGTCCAACCTGCGTCGGCAAGACCACCCTGGTCGCTGCACTGCGAGATTCCGATCTGTGTGCGACCGGAGCGGTCGACGTGCCGACCCGCTACATCACGCGAATGCCGCGGGGCGGCGATGATCTCGTCGAGAACGTGCATGTTACCGACGACGAGCTCACGGCGCGGGTCGAAGCCGGCGAGATCGGACTGCGCTGGATCCGGCGCATGGATGGCGGGCGGACGATCCGCTATGGCTTCGCTCGCCCGCGAGTCGGCGCGCTAGCGGTGTTCTCCGCGAACAACGCGATCTTCGCTACGGATGCCGAGCTGCTACCCTGCGGACGCCTCGACCATGCGCTGCGGATCGCCGTTCACGCACCGGCGGCGCTCCGCGCCGAGCGCCTCCGCGTGCGCTCGCCCGATCTGTGGGCGCATCCTGCGGAGGTCGCGCATCGGCTCGCGGAGTCGGCGCTCGGCGACGTTCACGTGACGATCGACAATCACGGAGAGCTCGAGCCGTTCGCAAAGGCCGAGATCGTGATCCTCATCCGCTCGCTGGTGGCCTGACGATGGCGTCACCGGGACGCTGACCGGCACGCTCGTGATGATTGCCCTCGACCGGACCCATGTGTTCCTCACCCACATGCCGGCGTCCGGAGCACGCGGGATGGCTGCCGCCCGCTGGCGCGCCGATGCCGTCCCGGCAGCCACCTCGGGTGGGGACAGGGTGGAGCCCCTCCGGCGGGGGTCCGACGACCGGGAGGGGTGTCGCACCCGGCGGCATCGCTGGCGTCGAGCTCCGTGAGGTGGAATGAACGCCGTGATCGCCCCCGGCGACTAACGTCCTGACACGTTATGCTGGGGCCGGTGAAGCGGGAAACGGGATCATCTGCCGCGCTCGGACCGGCCGATGAGGCCGA
>JAYUYE010001150.1:0-2588 GCA_043752985.1 Myxococcales bacterium | reverse complement strand
ATCGGATCGATCACGGGCGGATCACCGCCGTCGCCGTCGGCATCGCTAAATGCTGCCGTGACGGTCGCGCCACCGCCCATCGGAACGAAGTCGAGGGTCACCGTGGTGATCAGCTCGTTCGACGGACCACCACCTCCACCATCGTCACCACACGCAGCGATCAGGAAGACGAGAAGAAGGTAACGCATCACAGGTCCTTTCCGAACTGGAGGGAGAGCCGCGCCATCACTTGCCAACCGGGCTGGTCGGCGAAGTAGCGCAGGAGGCTCGTGTAGTCGCGATACCGTGTGTTGAGGAGATTGCTGCCAGTCAGCGCGAGCTTGACGAGCTGAGCACCGACCTTCATCTCGCCGCCGGCTTCCGCACCGAGAAGGAAGTACGGCGCGGGAGGTGTCGCGAAGTCCGCCGCGAGATCGAACGAGCGCTGCCGTCGGACGTACGTGCCCGACAGCGTGACGAAGCCGTTGCGCACGCCGCCGAAACTCGGTGGCTTCGCGGTGATCGTCCCGCGAAGCCGATCCGGCGGAATGAACACGAGCGGCGTGTCATCGCTCGTGTTGCGCGCGCGCACCAGCGACGCCTGCGCGCCGAGCTCGAGCACCGAGAGAGGTGCCACCGCGACTCCGGCATCGACGCCATAGAACACCGCGTCGACGGGCCGGGTCACGAACCGTGGAAACGCGCCGCGGATCGTGACATCGAAGATCGGCGCGCCGGCATCGTCGATCGCGGGGGCAAAGTAGATGTAGTCGTCGATCTTGTTCGCATACGCAGAGACCTCGCCGGTGACGTGATCGCTCGCGACCGCCGTGGTGATCGACGCCGAATACGTGGTCTCGGGGTCGAGGTCCGGCTTGCCCAGCCCGAGAACGGGGAACGTCGGCGCTGCGCCGTTGAGGTACTGCTCGTCGGGGTTCGGCGGTCGCGACGCCGTCGAAACGTCGAGCTTGGCCGACCAGTCGTCGGTGATCCGGTACAGCCCGCCGGCCGATGCCGACACCGTGTGATAGCGCGAGGCGCAATCGATCTGTGACCCGATCGTGCCGCACGCATCCATCGCGAGCTGGCCGCTCCGCACGAGGCGAAGAAAGTCGTTGCGTTCGATATTGGCCGTACGCGACAGCAGGTCGTACCGCACGCCCGCTTCGACCTCGACGTCGTGTGCGATCAAGCGCTCGATCGCGTAAGCACCGACTCCCCACCCGCTGTAATCAGGGACCAGCGGCAGACCATCGTACCGATGGCGCTGCGCGCCGCCGACCACGCCGGCCGTCCCGCGCAGGTGAAGGTGATCCGAGATGTGAATCGGGTTGTGCTCGAGGAGCAGCTCGAGCTCGTTCGTCATCAGCTTGAAGTTGAACTGCGGCCCCGTGACCGAATCGCGCACGATGTCGTACTCGCGCCGATGATCGAACTGGAACGAGTACGTTGCCTGCACGGTGCCGAGCCGCTCGATATCCCGGCGTGCGCGCGCGATCGCCAGATCGTGAGACACCGCCTGCTTGGGCCGCTGGATCTCGAAGTCGGCCTCGTAGAGCTCCGACCCGAGCGGCCGGTCGCGCTCGATCTGCGCGTAGAAGTCATCGCGGGACTCGATCTGCAGGCAGGTGCAGACGCCGATCTCTGCCTGGTAACGGAGATACGTCAGCTTCGCGTCGATGCCGGTGTGGCGGTACCCGACCGTCGCGCCGACGTTCCACTCGCTGACACCGGTGTTGTCGAGTGCGTAGTCGGGCGTCCGCGCCGCGGCGAGCCGCTTGAGGCTGCCCTCGACCTCAACCGCGAGGCCCGGTGCAGCGTCGGGCGCGAATTGCACACGACCTGCCAGCGCTCCGCCGCGTCCGTTCGAGATCCCGATCAGGTGCACCTCGCCGGCGGAGCCGGGCACGCGCAGCAGGTCGGGTGGCTCGACGAGGACCGCGCCACCGATCGCGTCCGGGCCGTAGCGCACGCCCGATGCACCGCGCACCACGACCAGCTTGCCTGCGACGAACGGATCGATCTCCGGCGCGTGATCGAGCCCCCAGTCCTGCGAGCGGTGCCGGATCCCGTCGACGAGCAGCAGCAGGCGCCGGCCGAACTGACCGCGGACGATCGGCTTGCCCATTCCGCTCGCGGACCGCAGCTGGCTGACGCCCGGTACGTCGGCGAGTGCTTCCGAGAGTCCCTTGCCGCGTGATTTCTCGAGTGCCGCGCCGGTCAGCGTCGTCGCAGATCGCATGTCGATCGCGTCCGGCGCCTTGTCTTCGACGACGATGACCTCGCTCTGCTGCACCAGCTCGATCTCGAACGACACCGCGGTCGTGCCGATTGTCAGCGTGCGACGGTCGACCACGTAGTCGGCACGATCGAATGCGAGCTCCAGCGCGCCCGCACACACCTCGTGCAGCGAGAACCGTCCGCTGTCGTCGGTCGTGGCGAGGAGGTCGTTGCCAGTGCTCACCGACGCACCCGCGACCGGATCGTGGCTCTTGCGGTCGACGACGTGACCATCGACCGTGGCGGTGCATCGCGGCGCCTCGACGGGGGGCGCCTGCGCGGAGGCCACGCGCGAGGCGGCGGCGATCAGAACGAGAAGATTGAGAACA
>JAYUYE010001149.1:0-6531 GCA_043752985.1 Myxococcales bacterium | reverse complement strand
AGTCGCACGGGTGCGCCGCGCCGCGAGCGCCCGCCCCTGCTGCGGCCGTGGCCAATCCGATCACGATCATCGACCTCGCGCCCGCGCCGAGCGGAGCGTGGAGCATCCGCGACATCGCCGAGATGATCCGCCTCGCGCCCGGCGAGGACATCGTCGCGGTCGATGATCATCCGGTCGTGGTTCGCTACGGATGCGCGGTGGCGCCACACGACTGCGACGGTGCCGTGCTCCCGAACGGTCGACTCGTCGAGGGCTTGCCGGTGGCAGCGACCGCAAATCGCTTCGCCGACTTCACGGTGGCGAGCGCAGCGGCGAGTCGCCGCGTGCTCGTCTTGATTCACTGACGCCGGTCGAGCTCGGTGCCGATGTCACGGTGACGAGCGCGCCGCGGATCCCGCGAAGATCCGACGTCGCGTGCGCGTCGGGATTTACGGTCACGGTCACCGGCGCTGGTCGAGCTCCACGCCGACGTCGCGGCACGCCTGGATCACCCGCTGCTTCAACGGTCGCCACCGGATCTGGCGGAGCGCGGCCGCCGCTTCCTCGGCATCGCGATTCTTGCGGCACGCGATCACACCCTTGATCGCGTACGCACGTGCCTGCTGAGCCGGCTTGGCGTCAGCGGAGTTGATCACGGTCACCGCGAGGCGTGCGGCCTCCGCGGTATCTCCCGACACGAGCGCGGCCTCCGCGCGGTGGAGCTGATCGCGCGCCGTGGCGTCATCGTCGGCGGCCGGTGGGGCCGCGGTGCTGGCGCCGCCACGGGCCGGCCTGTCCGGCTTGGTTTGCTTCGGGTCCGGCTTGGTCTGCTTCGGGTCCGGCGTCGTCGGGTCCGGCGTCGTCGGGTCCGGCTTCGTCGGGTCCGGCTTCGTCGTGTCCGGCTTCGTCGTGTCCGGCACAGCTCCGGTCGGGGGCGAGCCGCCGAACGTCGCGGCCTTTGGCTCGCCAGCCGCCGCGACCTCGACCTTGTCCGCGGGTGTCACGACCGCGACCTCGGGCGCCGCCGGTGTGCTCGTCGTCGGCTCCCCGGAGCCGCGCACGAGGACGATGGTCACCGCCGCCGCCGCGATCACGCCGAACAGAACGGCCGCGATCAGCGCCCATGGCTTCTTCACGGGCGCGGGCGGCGCGCTCGTCGGTGCGGTGCCGAGATCGATCGGCCGCGACGTCGAATCGACCGTCGGGGATGAGGCGCAAACGACCGCGGCCGGCGCATGCACGACCTGCGGTGGCGGCGTGAAGTCGCCCGAGCCCATCGTGTTCGCGAGCGCGTCCTGGTTCGAGATCCGCTTGCTGCCGGTCGCGAGGCCGACCTCGGGCATCGAGGATATCGACGGCCGAAAGTTCGTCAGCGCGACGCCGGTCAGCGCTTCGACGAAGCCGCCCACCGTGGCGAATCGATCGTTCGCCGGCTTTGCCATCGCCTGCTTGACGGCGGCGGCGACGGTCGCCGGCACCGCGGCGCTCATCGGCGCGGGCTGCTCGTAGACGACCTTGAACACGACCTCGGGAATCGATGCACCGGAGAACGCCGGGTGACCGTTGAGCATCTCGTAGACGATCGCTCCGAGCGCGAACACGTCGGTGCGCTGGTCGACGCTGTCGTGCTGTCCCGTTGCCTGCTCTGGCGCCATGTACTGCGGCGTGCCGAGCAGCGTGCTCTCCTGCGTCTTCACCGTCTGCGAGCCCACGATCTTCGAGATGCCGAAATCTAGGACCTTCGCGATCTCGACCAGGCGGCCGTCGACCTCGGTCGAGATCAAGAAGATGTTCTGCGGCTTGAGATCACGATGAACGATGCCCTCGCGGTGCGCGGCCGCGAGCGCCGAACCGATCTGCCGGACGATCGACATGATCTGGTCGAGCGGGATCGGGCCGTCCTTGATCCGCTGCGCGAGCGTCTGCCCCTCGAGGTAGTCGAGCACGAGGTACGGCGTGCCATCGGGCATGACGTTGAAGTCATGCACCGCGACGATGTTCGGGTGCCCGAGCCGCGATGCGATCTCCGCCTCGCGGCGAAACCGTGCAAGCACCTCGTCCCCGACCAGCTCCGCGTGCAGAAGCTTGATCGCGACCTTCTTGCCGGGCAGCCGGGCATGGCTGGCCACGAACACCGCACCCATCCCTCCCCGGCCGATCAGTGCCTCGATCTTGTAAGTGTCGGCGATCACCGACCCCACATCGATGGCGGACCGGGCGGGTGAATTCGCCATTCCCAGGAGCGTATAATGACAGACAGATGCGTGCACGAGGTTGGGTGATTGCGGGGGTTCTTGGTTGTGCTGTCGCACCCGCGGGTGCCCAGACCAAGGACCCCAAACCGGTCACGACAGACATCAAGGACTTCAAGGACCAGCTGCTCGTCCTGAGGGACGCGAACGGCGGGACGTACGTGGTCCTCCGCAAGGCGGAGGAGTCGAACTACCGGGTCTGGTACGGCACCGGCAAGACCCTCAACGAGCAGGTCCGGCGCGGCAGCTCGACCGACAGCGACTCGTGGGCGATCCAAGTCTGGGCTCCCCGGATCGGGGACGTCCGCGCCGGCTCGGTCGCGAGGAAGGAGGACGGAACGTTCTTCAAGTCATGCGACGGCAAGGACGACTTCGTGCTCACCGAGCTCGCGGGCGACAAGGCGAAGGCTGTGCTCGACAGGTACGCGTTCGTCAGCCCCGGGCTCGTCCGCCGTCCGCACCTGTTCGCGCGCGACGATAGCGGCGTCTACTACTACGTCGACAAGCTCTCCGCGATTCACGGCGGCAAGAACTACCGCGTGTTCGTCGGTCGCAAGGGCGCGATGAAGCAGCTCGCACTCACCGATATCGCGAGCGACTCTGCGGGTCAGGTGTTCTCGACGAAGACCGGCGACCTGCGCCTGGTCAACACGGCGGAGGACCCGTTCAAGTCGTCGAGCGTCTGGGTCAAGGGCGGCAAGAAGACCGAGCTCACGGGCCTCGACCTCGACATCAACTCGCAGATCATCTTCAACGACCTCGGCATCTACAAGTTCATCGGCTCGATCTGCGAGAACGTGTAGGGGTTACGGCGCGCACAGCGCGCTGAACTTCTTGCACGTGCCGCCCGACGCTTCGTCGCAGCGCCGGTGATAACCGTCCTTGGGATCGACCATGCACTTCGTCGCGGGAGTGCACGCTGCGCCCCACGCCTCGCACGTGCCCTCGCTGGGTTTCGTGCATTGCTTGTACGTACGGGCGCCGGGGTCGTACATGCAGCCGTCCGCCGGCGTGCACGGCGGGCCAAAGTGGAAGCACGAGCCTGCACCACCGCTCATGCACACGAAGTAGCCCGCTGCATTCGCATGGAACGCACAGGTCGGGGTCGGGCAGCCGACGTCCGTCGCGACCAGCAAATTGCCGGCGGAGCCCGAGCCCGTTCCCTGCCCCGGCTTCTTGCCGGCGATCGAGCCGCCGCCGGTCGGCCCGGTGGGACCGGTCCGCGCAGGATTGCCGCAGCCGACGAGAAGGGTCACCGCGAGCACGACGGCGTGGCGCACCGCGCGGTTATAGCGCGTTGCACGACCGTTCGCCGCTGCCGCCGACAAACCGTGTACCGTGCCCGCGATGCGGACCGCCTGGTTTTTGGTCGTCGTGGCGATGGCCGCGTGCAGCGGTGACACCTCGCTGCGGGTCGACGAGGACTGCAATCCACTCGGCGCGAACGCCTGCATGACACCGTGGCCGAGCTCGGCGTTCGAGGTCGATGATCCGAGCACCGCGACCGGCCGCCGGCTCGCGATCCGCGCGGGCACGCTGCCGGTCAACATCGATGACCTCGCGACCGACCCGAGCGGCTGGAATGTCGCCGATGGGTTCTCCCCCGCAGCGCCGATGATCATGTCGTTCCCCGGCGGCGTCTCGCCGGACGGGCTGCCACCCGTCGACAACTTCGACCTGTCGCTGGCGGCGAACAGTCCGACCGTGATCCTCGATCTGACCACCGGCCAGCGCGTCGCGCACTTTGCCGAGGTCGATGCGCAAGCCGGGTCGCTCGACTCGCAGGCGTTGATGCTGCGGCCCGCGCAGCGGCTGATCGGCGGGCATCGCTACGCCGTGGCGATCACCAATCGCGTCCGCGCCGCGGATGGCGAGGAGCTTGCCGTGCCGCCCGGATTCGCGGCGCTGCGCGATGGCAAGAGCACCGATCACGAGCTGCTCGAGGAGATGCGCCCGCGGTTCGGCGAGGTGCTCGACGCTCTCGACGCGGCTGGCTTCCCGGCCGATGAGCTCGTCGTCGCGTGGGACTTCACCGTCGCGTCAGATGCGTGGTTGCGCCGCGACATGACCGCCGCGCGCGATCGCGCGGTCGCCGCGATGGCCACGCATCCACTGCAGTACACGATCACCTCGGACACGCCCGAGGACGGCGTCCAGATCCGGCGCAAGATCACGGGCACGCTCGAGGCCCCGCTGTTCCTGACGAACAACGGCAAGAACACGTTCGGCACGAAGATCGCGCGCGATGGCGAAGGCCTCCCCGCGGTGCAGGGTTTCTATCGGATCCCGTTCACGGCGATCGTGCCGGCGTGCGCGTACTCGTCGCTGGTGCCGGTCGGCATGGTGATGTACGGCCATGGCCTGATGGGCGATGCTGGAGAGACCGCCGGCGGCGTGCAGCGAACGACCGCCGCGGAGCTGTGCATGGTGTTCGTCGGCACGGACATGCGCGGCATGTCGACGATGGATCTGCCGGCGATCGCCGGCGCGCTGAACGAGATCACGCGCTCCGACGAAGTCTTCGAGGTCCTTCATCAGGGCATCGTCAATCACGTCGCGCTCGTTACCGCGATGCGGTCCACGTTCGCGGACACGCTGTTCGTCGACGGTGCGAACAAGCTGGTCGACGCGACGCGGGTCTACTACTACGGCATCTCGCAGGGCGCGATCTTCGGCACGGCGGTGATGGCGTACGAGCCGACCGTCACCCGCGCGGTGCTCGCCGTCGGCGGCGCGAACTACTCGCTTCTGCTCGACCGCTCGAACGACTGGCCAACGTACCGGACGATCCTCTCCGGCGCCTACCCCGACGCACTCGACGTGACCCTCGCGATCAGCTTGTTCCAGATGCGCTGGGACAAGGTCGAGGGCACCGGTATCGCGAACACCGTCCTCGCGGGCACCGCGACCGGCGTGCCTCCGAAGCAGCTTCTGATGCAGATCGCGCTCGGCGACGAGCAGGTCCCGAACCTCGGCAGTTACTGGCAGGCGCGCACGATGGGGATCCCCGTGCTTGGCCCATCACCGCAGACGCCGTGGGGAATCACCGTGCAGGCCTCCCCGCTCGCGACCGGCAGCGCACTCGTGGTCATGGACGGTGGCGCACCGGCCGTGCCGCGCACCAACATCCCCGCGCCCGACAGCGGCATGCACAACCTGACGCGCAACCAGGCCGCGACCCGCCGCCAGATCCGCGAGTTCTTCACGACCGGCTCGATCGTGAATCAGTGTGCAGGTCCGTGCGTGTGCCAGTCCGGCGCTTGTGACTGACTGCGGCGCCGGAATCCCTTTTAGCGGGTGATCGAGCGGTGAAAAATCCTACACGTGTGGGGATTTACGACCTGGGAATGAGCACTTGGCGCGGTACGGCCATTGCTCGATGCGAGTGCCATGCGCTCCACGCTTGGCTTGCTGGTCCCCCTGCTCGGGTTCGTCGCGTGCGGCAACGACGCCGAGATCACGCCCGATCCCACGCCGGTCGCCCGCGCGACCTGGTTCCAGGACGTCGCCCCGATCCTCGCGAAGCACTGCATGTCCTGCCACACCGATGGCGGCATCGCCCCGTTCCCGCTCACCGACTACGACAGCGCGGTCGAGAACTCGCTCCGCATGGTCGACTACATCGAGAAGGGGCTGATGCCTCCGTTCGATGCGCGCGAGGAAGCCGACTGCACGCCGCGGTTCGGCTGGGTCGATGATCCGCGCGTCAGCGCTGCCGACAAGAACACGATCAACGAGTGGATCGCCGACGGCTACGCGCGCGGCACGCAGGCCGAGATCCCCGCGGCGCCGAGCGTCGGTCTCTCGGGCGTCACGAAGACGCTCGCCCCGACCCAGGGCTTCGCGACCAGCGGTACCCGGGATCAGTTCGTGTGCTTCGTGCTCGATCCGGGTAACACCACCGCGCAGGTCCAGTGGCTGACCGGCCTGCAGGTTCGCCCGGGGAACGAGCTCGTCGTTCACCACGCCGTGATCACGCAGGTTCGCAACGAGGGTCCCACGCCCGGCGCCGCGGACGCGCTTGTCGCGCAGCGCGGCATCGGTATCCCGTTCGCCTGCGATGACCAGGCGACGCCGGGCGACTTCATCGTCAACATCTGGACACCCGGCAATCAGCCGATGGAGACCTCGGCGGAGGTCGCCGTGCCGATCTTGCCGCGCTCGAAGTTCGTGATGCAGGTCCACTATCATCCTGCCGGCGTCACCAACGACATCGACTTCACGAAGATCGATCTGCGGATCTCGAACGTGTGGCCGCAGAAGATGTACTTCGTGACCGCGTTCGGGAACGCCGTCGCCG
>JAYUYE010001148.1:0-2591 GCA_043752985.1 Myxococcales bacterium | reverse complement strand
GGGATCAGCGCGCGATCTTCGGCGACACGAGCTGGACGAGGCGCTCCTCGATTTTACCGGCGACCCCTCGCAAGCTGCTGACCGCGGTCTCGTCGCCGAGCGCCTTGCGAGCCGCCGCCTCGAAGCTCCACACCGGCGCGTATCCGATCTCGCCCCAGTACCGCTCGTCGACCGGCAACAGATCACCGGTGAATCCAAGCACGAGCTCGCGGGCGAGCGCGAAATCAGCGCGCGTGACCAGCTTGAGCCACCACGAGGACAGCGACACGCTGAGGAACGGCACGCGCATGCTCGGGACCCGCCGGCCGCGCAGCGCAGCGATCGTTGACAGGATCTCGCGGCCGCTCACGGTATCGGGACCCGGGATGTCGTACCAGGCGCTCGCGGTCATCGGCACGTGGAGAGCACGCACGAGCGCGACGACGACATCCTCGAGCGCGACGGGGCGCGTGCGTGACGCTGTCCACGAGGGCAGGAGCATCGCGGGCAGCCGCAGGGCGAGATCGCGGACGATCTGCCACGACGCACTGCCGTTGCCGATGATCATCGAGGCTCGGAGCTCGACGGTCGGGACGCTGCCGGCGCGCAACACCTCTCCGACCGCGAGCCGGCTTCGAAGGTGCTCCGATGGCGCGGCCACAGGAGCCACACCTCCGAGATACACGAGTCGCTTGACGCCTGCGCGCTGCGCGGCGTCGCGAAATTGCTCGGCGACCCGGCGCTCGGTCTCGACGAAGGCGTGCGCTCCGCCACCCATCGCGTGAACGAGGAAGTAGGCCGCGTCGACACCTGAAAGCGCGCGCTCGATGTCGGTGCGCACGCCGACATCGCAGGTCACCCACTCGACAGCGCCGCGGCTGCCCCCATGTGCCAAAGATCGCGTGGTCGCGCGCACCTGGTAGCCCTGTTCGAGGAGCGTGGAGACGAGGGCCGTGCCCACAAACCCCGTCGCACCGGTCACCAGGATCCGCGACCCCTCGACGATCGGTTGGTTGTCGCGCGTCGTGTCCTGCATGCGTGGTCGATCGTAGCTCGGTGTGCCAGAGAAGGCTGGTCGGCGAAGGGTTGGATCGTCGAGGTTTCGGGTCACCCCCCCTCCGCCGCTGAGATCGCGGGTGCGATGGCGACCAGCAGCATCGCGCCATGCGCCGTCCATGCGGCGGTCCGGATCCAGTTGGTGACGACGAGCGCTCGGTGCGCGCGCGGATCGAAGCCTGTGCCCAGCCGCCCGTGCAGCGGCACCGAGATCAGAAACGTGGTCGCCCACACGACGACCACCGGGATCAACGAGGTCCAGGGGCTGATGCCCACGGCGACGCTACCGATTGTCGTCACCAGCTCGACGAGCATCAGGGGAATCACGACCACGGAGATCCGGGTCGAGTGGCGCGCGTGGTAGCCGACGAAACCGGCCTCGCCGACCGCACCGAACAGCGGATAGTGAACGACCTGGATCGTCCAGATCAGGCCGACCAGCGGAAGCGTGCTCGCGAGCTGGCCGAGCGCGAGCAGGGACGACCACGCCATGGCGATTGGACGGCGGCCGCGAGCGAAGGTTTCGTGCGTCGGTCACGGCACGGAGTCCCAAACCGCGGTGTGGTAGACCCGATCCAATGGTCGGGCGGTCGCATCTGTCGGTCGAGGAGGTTGCGCTCTATGCGCAGAGCAGCATGAAGCCGGCCACGCGCGACGAGCTCGCGTCGCACATCGAAACGTGCGAGAGCTGCAGGGCAGAGATCGCCGCGGTCGTTCGTGCGGCGCGCGTCGAGCGCTCGCCTGGTGACGCGCTGCCGGAAGGCGACGAGATCAACGTCGGCACGCGGATCGGTCGCTACGTGGTCGTCGGGTGGCTTGGCGCCGGTGGCATGGGCCGGGTCTACGCAGCGCATGACCCCGAGCTCGATCGCAAGATCGCGCTCAAGCTGTTGCGCGCCGCGCCTTCGGTCGCCGACGCAGAGTCGTTTGCTCGTCTCGTACGCGAAGCTCAGCTCACGGCGCGGCTCTCCCACCCGAATGTCGTGGCGGTCTACGACGTCGGCTCGTTTGGCTCGCACATCTTCGTCGCGATGGAGCTCGTCGATGGCGAGACGCTGCGCACGTGGCGCCGTACCGAGCCGCGCGACTGGCGCGCGATCGTGGACGTACTTCGCCAGGCGGGCACCGGGATCGCCGCAGCCCATGCCGCCGGGCTGATCCATCGCGACATCAAGCCCGACAATATCCTCGTCGGTCGCGATGGCCGGGTGCGCGTCTCCGATTTCGGGCTCGCACGCGCGGTCGCCGACGCGACGGACCGAGCGTCGGACCCCGCGATCACCGCGGGCGCGCCCGTGCTCGGGGACGGTTCGCGGCTGACCCGCACCGGTGGTTTGCTCGGGACGCCGGCGTACATGGCACCCGAGCAGGCGGTGGGTGATGCGAGTACGGATCACCGTGCCGATGTGTATGCGTGGGGTGTGATTGCCTTTGAGCTGTTGCAAGGCGTGCGTCCGTTTGCGGAGCGCACGACGTCTGCCGCGATGGCAGCGGCGCATATCGCGACGCCCGCGCCGGCAGTCACCGCACCCGGTGCCACGCCGACCGTGCGCGCC
>JAYUYE010001147.1:0-2593 GCA_043752985.1 Myxococcales bacterium | reverse complement strand
GCTCGAGGAAGATGCCCCAGCGGTAGTCGGGCATCTTGACGTGGTCGAAGTGCGCCCAGCCGTCGGTCTCCACGGAAACCGCGGTGCGCAGGTAGATGTCGCGCTCCTGCCAGCCGAGCGGGCCCATCTGCTTCCACCAGTCGATGAAGGCGGGCTGCCACGCTTCGAGCGCGCGCTGCAGGCGCTTGTCGCTGCCGAGGTTGACGTTGTTCGGGATCTTCTCGTCGGTGAGTACGTTGCCCATGGCTCAGGTCCTCTTCCACTGGAATTGCGGCCGCTCGGGCTGGCCGTACAGGGTGAGTGCGCCTTGCTCGCCGGTCGAGTTGGCGCGAGTGAAGATCCAGTTCTGCCAGGCGGAGAGGCGGCCGAAGATCTTGGTCTCGACAGTCTCGGGTCCGACGAAGCGCAGCGAGGCCTCCATGCCGGTGAGGGCGTCGGGCGACAGCGAGGCGCGCTCCTCGACGGCGATCCGCAGCTCGTCGGCGAAGTCGATGTCATCGGCAGCGATGGTGGCGATGCCGATCGCCTCGGCTTCCTCGGACGGCAGCACGCCCTCCGCGCCGCGCGCGAGGATCTTGGCGACCTGTGCCGGCTCGCCGTAGAACCTCGCATCGAGCCGCGACAGCCCCGTCGACATCGTGAAGAAGCCTTCATTCGCGACCGACGTCTGCACGCCGATCTTCTCGTCGCCATCGAGCAGCATGTAGAAGCGGTCTGCACCGAGCGCGAGCTCGAGCAACACGCCCGCGAAGCACGAGTCCGCCTGGTCGGCGACCGCGAAGAAGCTGCGCGCGGTGTTGTCGTAGCGCTTGAGGACGCGGCGCTGGAAGTGCCGGATCTCCCGGGCGAGGCCGGTGGTTGCCTTCGCGAGCGCTTCGTCGTGCGCGATCACCTGAGCGCGATCGCCGACGGTGCGCACCGTGACCATTCCGATCTCGGAGAGATCGAAGCGCAGCCGCAGCAGGGCGTCGTCGAGCTCGCGGAACGCGCGGAGGCTCCAGGTATCTGCCGAGGTCAGATCGGCAGGTGCTGCCGTCGGCGCCTTGATGGTGAGGGCGCCGGTGCGCGCTGCACGATCGATCGTGAGCTCGACATGCCGATAGGTGAACGCCTTGTCTGTGATCTTGGGCGCGAGCTCGGTGAGCTGCACCGCCGGTCCGCGCGTCACGGTCTGGTTCGCGGCGAGCGCCTTGGCCCGCGCAGCGACAGCCTCGTCCCACTTGCTGCGCGACACGACGTCCTCGACGAAGCCCCACTCCTTCGCGCGCTTGCCCTTGAACCCCTCGGCGGTCGTGCAGAACACGTCGGCGCGGTCGCGGCGCACCCTGCGCTTGTCAACGAGCCGGGTCAGTCCGCCGGTGCCAGGGAGCACGGCGAGGAGCGGCGTCTCGGGGAAGCTGACGGCGGAGTTTCCGTCATCGACGAGCATCGTCTCGTCGCACGCGAGCGCGAGCTCGTAGCCGCCACCGGCCGTGGTTCCCTTACAAGCCGCGAGCGACGCGAGACCGCTGACCGCGGATGCATCCTCGAGGTAGAGCCGGGTCTCGTTCGTGAACTTGCAGAAGTTGACCTTGAACGAGTGGGTCGACAGGCCGAGCATGTAGATGTTCGCGCCCGAGCAGAACACCTTGTCGAGGTCCGCCGTGAACACCACGACCTTGACCTCCGGGTGCTCGAACCGCAGCCGCAAGATCGCATCGGCGAGCTCGATGTCGACCGAGAGGTCGTACGAGTTGAGCTTGAGCTCGTAGCCGGGGCGGTGCGGATGGTCGGCGTCGACCGCCATCACCAGCGTCGCGGTGTCACCGGAGACCGTGAGCTTCCAGTGCTTGTACCGGCTCGGGTGGGTCTCGAACTGGGTCGGATCCATCCTGATCAAGTACCAGGCAGTTTACTGCTTGTCACCTGCGTTATCGATGCACTATATTGCAGGCATGGCGACGAGCTATCTCTCGACGGTCGGCGGCGCGGTCCGCGCGCACCGCGAGCGCCGGGGCTGGTCACGGCGCGAGCTCTCGACCCACAGCGGCGTCTCCGAGCGGTTTCTCGCGCAGCTCGAGACCGGCGCCGGAAACATCTCGCTGATGCGGTTCGCGGAGGTGGCGCACGCGCTTGGCACCACGCCGTCCGTGCTGCTCGCGGCCGCGGATTCGCCGGGCGCAGACAAGCCGGTCGCGCTACTCGGAGTACGCGGCGCCGGTAAGTCCGCGGTCGGTGAAGCCCTCGCGCGCAAACTCGGCGTTGCGTTCGTCGAGCTCGATCAGCTGATCGAGGAGGCGGCCGGCCTGCCGCTCGGCGAGGTGTTCGCCCTGCACGGAGAGGCATACTACCGGCGCGTCGAGCGCGAGGTGCTGACCCGCGTGCTCGCGACCCCGGCGCCCATGGTGCTCGCGACCGGCGGCTCGATCGTCAACGACCCGACGAACTTCGCCCTGCTTCGCGCGCGCTGCCGCACCGTGTGGCTGCGCGCGACTGCCGAGGATCACTGGAACCGCGTCGTGGCCCAGGGCGATCAACGGCCGATGGCCGAGAACCCGCACGCATTCTCCGAGCTGCGCGCGCTGATGACCGCGCGCGAGAAGCTGTACGCCCG
>JAYUYE010001146.1:0-6540 GCA_043752985.1 Myxococcales bacterium | reverse complement strand
CGGCAACGATCGGATGCAGCTGCGCGACCGATTGTCGTTGGCGACGCCGGTCCTGCGTCGTAGGTGTGCGAAAGTCGACGAGCTCGCGATAAATCGTTCATCCGCTGCATCCAGTTTGCTCGCCCGTACGAAGCCAAGGAGAGTGTGAGTCCCGCAGTGGAGAATCCTTCGGGCGAGCTTCTGCCCGCCGGAACCGTGGTCGGCGATTACGCGGTCGAAAACCTTCTCGGCTCGGGTGGGTTCGCCAACGTGTATCGCGCGACGCACGTGCACCTCGGCACATGTGTCGCGGTCAAGGTGCTGTCCCGTGCGCTCGCGCTCGACCACGAGGCCATGCGCCGCTTCGTGATCGAAGCCCAGTCCGCGATTCGCATCGCGCACCCGAACGTCGTTCGGGTGCTGGGGTTCGGGATGCTCGCCGACGGACGCGCCTACCAGGTGATGGAGCTGGTCGACGGTCCCACGCTCGAAGAGCACCTCGCGGAGCGCCGCCTCGGCATCGATGAAGCACTCGAGACGCTCGATGGGATCGCCGCCGCGCTCGATGCCGCACACGCAGCCGGGATCGTGCATCGCGATCTGAAGCCAGCGAACGTGTTGCTAGCGCGAGTCGACGGTCGCCTCGTGCCTCGGCTCGCGGACTTCGGGATCGCGAAGGCGCTCGAAGCCGACCAGGACGCGCGCGTCACGCGCACCGGGATGACCCTCGGCACCCCGCTCTACATGTCGCCGGAGCAAGCTCTCGGACGCTCGATCGGACCTTCAAGCGACGTCTACTCGTTTGGTGTGGTCGCCTTCGAGCTCCTCACCGGGCGCATGCCCTACGAGGACGAGTCGCCGTTCGCGACGATGATGTTGCATGTCCAGGCAGAGGTACCTGTGCCCTCGGTCGTCGAGCCGGCGCTCGGTGTGCGGTTCGACGAAGCTCTTCGCGCGATGCTTGCGAAGCGGCCCGAGAACCGGCCGGCGTCGTTGCTCGAAGCGATGCGGGCATTGCGAAGCCAACCGCGCGAAGCACGGCAGGTCTCCGCTACGACCGACACCGCCGTCACCGAGCAGCCCTTCAGCCGTCGTGCGGTCATCCTGACGGCCGCGCTCCTGGTGGCGATCGGCACCGTGGTCGCCGTGCTCGCGATTCGCGACGGGGCGGATGGCTCGCTTTCCGCTTCTCCATCGGCCACGATCGCGCCACCCGTGGCACCGGTCTTGCCCCCGACTCCACGCCCCGACGAGCTCATGCAGGGCTCGGCCGAGGTGAAGCTTGTCGGAAGCGGCAGTGCGGAGGCGGTGCGCGAGCGTGACGCCGCGACGAAGCGCCCTGCGAAGGCGAAGCCGACAGAGAGACCGTCCTCGACGCGCGTCGAGAGCTCGGACAGCTTTGAGATGCCACCCGACTACAAACCTTGAGGATCACCATGCAGCAGCCGACGTTCTCACTCCTGTTGCTCGTCGCGATCGCCGGGTGCTCTGACCTGACCGCGGTGCCGACCGGAACGTGCGGAAACCTGGTTGTCGAGGCGAGCGAGCAATGCGACGGCGAAGCGAGCTGCGGGTCCGAAGGGATCGCTGCGTGTCGTTTCACCTGTGACCGCGGTACGACGTCCTGTCCGGGTTCGCTCGCGTGCGCGGTCGACGGATACTGCGTCGCGACCACGGGCGCGTTCGTGCCCTTCGAACAGGCGCCTCGCTACGAGATGCCGGCCGACCGCATCGTCGTGGGCGACCTCGATGGCGATGGCCGCGACGACGTCATCGGCGTCGGGGACTCCCTGCGCGTGCGGTTCGGAGCTCCCGACGCTCCCCTGGCCACGTCGTACGAGAAGAGAATTCGGCCGCCAACCGGCCCCGCAGCGATCGGACAGCTCGACGGTGAGCTCGGGCTCGACGTGGTGTTTCCGACGGCAGACGGCATCTTCACGCTGGTCTCGCGCGGGCGGGAGCTCGACGCCGTTCCCTACGCGAGCACCCAGAGCTTGCCGAGTGACCTCGCACGCGCGTGTACTCCGTCACCGGGATGGGAAACGTGTCGGACCATCGATCTGAACCGGGACGGTCGACTCGACCGCGTCGGATTTGTCCGCGATCGAGACAACCTGGAGATCGAGCTCGGGCGCGCGGTTGGCTCGGTCCCGATCTCGATCGACACCGTCGATATCATCACGGACGTGACCACCGGCGACTTTGACGGCGACGCCTTCGGCGACATCGCGTACATCACGCGCTCTGCGAATGGACTCGCGAGTGATGGGGTTCACGTGTTGTACGGTGCACCGCAACCCGAGACGTTCGCGGCGACTCTGCTGCTCTCGGCGGTGGGCATCACCGGGCTTGCGGCCGCGGATCTCGACGCCACGCCCGACGGCATTGATGACCTGGCCGTCGAGCGATCGCTCGGTGGGGCGTCGGGGGTCGTGGTCTACCTGGGCGATTCAGCGCGCGATCTTTCCGCCCCGTTCCGCCTCGATTCCGGAACCCGAGCGGAGCTGGACGTGCCGTACGCGCTCGTCGCTGGTGAGTTCGTGGGAGGGGTTGGCTCCGGGATCGATGTGATGGCCTACGCCCGCAACCCTGCTGACTCGGGACGCGCGTACCTGTGGTGGTTGCGTGGTCTCGGTCGCGCGCAGCTCACGGTGGGCGCGGTGGATCCGGTGGAGACCATCGAGCGCTCGCTCCTCGATCGCCAGTGGCAGGTCGGCGACCTCGTCGCCGATATCTCGGCCACCGCTAACGGACCGGACGAAGTGATCGGCTTGTCGTCGAGCTCGGCGGGGTGCAGCGGGCCGGCGCTGAGCGTCGCCGTGCCGAGCGCACGCTTCACCACGACAGACTTGCTGCGCAGCGCGTGTCTACAGCTCGAGGGCAGTGGGTGGGCGCCGGCGTTGCTCGGCCTGATCCAGGAGACCGGCTCGCGTCGCGCGGTGGCGCTCGCGAATCGTGGCTCGACGTGGTGGATCGGAGAGGCCGGTCGACTGGACGATTCGACGGCGAGCGGCCAGCTCTCGGGGACGGCGTTCGAGCTCCAGGGCAGCTGTCGAGATGCGCAGCTGTGGCAACAAACGCCGAGCGCCGGCACGTTCGTGTCGTGGATCTGCGACAGCGCGAGCTCCACGACGGTCATCCAGGTCCGCTGGAACGACGACGCCGCGCCCTCGCCCACGGCGATCGCGGAGATCTCGCGGGGCGCGAGCCACGTCGTGGGTGACTTCAACGGGGATGGCCTGACGGATCTGGCAATCCGGCAGGGCCGCGAGATCGCGATCCAGCTGCAGTGCTCGACCGACATGGTCGGCACGCCGGGATGCTAGTGGGCCGCGCGTTCGCCGCGATCGGATGCGCTCTCTGCGTCCTCGCGACGTATGCACACGCCGACACGCAGACCGAGCAAGGCAATCGGCAAGCTGGGCAAGCGGCGTTTCGGGTCGGTGCGCAGGCGTTCCGCGCGAATCAATTTTCCGTCGCAGCGCAGTCCTTCGAACAAGCGTACGAACAGGACCCGAGGCCCGAGATCGCGTTCTCGATCGCGCAGGCCAATCGCCTCCAGTACTACCTCGACCGGATCTCGTGGCGCGTGCAGCGCGCGGTTCAGCTCTACCAGAGCTATCTCGAGAAGTTGCCGGCTGGTCCCCGTGCGAAGGACGCGATCGATCGGCTCGGAGAGCTCGAACCGATCTTGAAAGAGCTGCGTCAGCGCGGCGAGTTGGTACCGTACGTTGCACCTGTGCGAACGCAGCTGGTGGTTGGCGCAGAGGTCCCAAGCGCCGCCGTCACGATCGACGGGCGCCGTGCGCAGCTCTGGACGCCGGTGGATGTCGTGGAAGGAACTCACGAGGTCGTTGTCGACGCCCCGGGCTTCGAGCAAGAGCGCCGGAAAGTCATGGTCGCGACTGGCAGATTCTTGCCCGTCGACTTCACGCTGCGGGCAAAACCAGCTCGGCTCATGGTTCGCGCCGAACCAGGAGCGTCGCTCTATGTCGACGGTCGGTACCTCGGTGGTGTCTCGAAGCGAACCGTCCCGCTGCCCGCGGGCGAGCACCTGGTCAGCATCACGCGGCGCGGACGTGCGCCCTGGAACAAGATGATCACGCTCGACCGCGATCGAGAGCTCGCGCTTGGAGTCGAGCTCGAGCCCTCGGGACAACGCCGCGCGGCATGGTGGGTACTCGGTGCGGCCTTGACGGTAGGCGCCGCGTCGGCAGGCACGGCATTGTGGGCGTATAGCGCGCGCCGCGATGCGAACGCGATCGACGCCGCGCGCCGCGACCTGACGGCAACGCCTGATGATCTGCGTCGCTACAACGAGCGCGTCGCAGACGTCAGGTTTCGCACCAACGTCACGACAGGACTGGGCGTCGGTGCCGTCGCGATCGCGGTCGTCGGTGCGGGACTGTGGTGGTTCGACTCCCCGCGGCCGGGCGAAGCGCGGGTGTCGGGAATCAACGTGAGTCCAATCGTCGGTCCCGAGCAGGTCGGTGTCCTCGCCGGTGCTCGATTTTGAGCTAGCGAGCCGTCACGTACGCGACGCCTACCACGCGCGCGCGGTCGGACACGACGACGCCGGATGATGACTCCGCGGTGATCAGAAACTGCACCGGCGCGGCGATGGGAATCTGGGCCTCGATCGGGACGATCGTCTCGCCGGAGGACGCGACATCGAACAGACCTCCATCCACCGGATAGCGGTCGTCACGTCCGCGATCGAAGATCCAGAGCTGATAGCGCGTCGCGGTCGCGTTTGCGGCGAGGCCGCTGACCCGCAGGAACCCGCGTTGACGGCCCGGACTCCACACGATGTCGCCCGCAGCGTTGACGCCCGCGGCGTCGGAGCCGGGCTGAATGCGAACAGCGAGCGCGTCGTCCACCGCTGCCAGCTCTTGCCGCGCTGTCGCGGGCGAAGGCGCTGGTGGCCGATCGACATCGCGCGTCCACGCGACGATCGCGAGCGTGGCAGCCGCCGCCGCTGTCGCCCAACCGGCCATCACCGCGATCGGTAGGCGCCGGCGCGGCCGTGCATCGGGCAACCGTTCACGTCGCGAGGGCGCGGCGTCCGACAGCAACACGGCGGCAACGGCAGGAACCGCGGGCGCCGTGGACGGCGAGCCCGTGGGTGTGCGTCCGCGCAGACCCTCCAGCGCATTCTCGAACACCTTCTCGGCGAGTGATTGCGGCATCGCTTCGCGCGGGAGCGTTGCGACGTCGACTGCCGCCGCCGCGACTTCGAAGCTCTCGTTATTCGTCGCCCCCAGATCGAGCAGCTCGGACGCCTCCGTGTCGTCGAGCCCCTGCGTTGCTCGTTGCGCGAGGAGATCTTGCGCACGCACGGCCTCGAAGTCGGTGAGCGACCGCTTCACAGACTCTCTCCTGTTTCATCAGAGACGCCGGCACGAATCGCGATCAGCCCGCGTCGAGCGTGCGCCTTGACGGTACCGAGCGGCATCGCAAGCTGCGCTGCGATCTCCGAGTGCGATAGACCGTGGCAAATTGCGAGCAACAGCACGCGGCGTTGATCGCCCGGCAACCGCTCGAGTGCACGTGCCGCCTGCGCCGCTTCCGCGACGACGTCCGGTCCCGGTGCGGAATCGACCACGACGGGCAAGTGTTCCAGGCTCGCGCTCACGGGACGACGAACCATCCGTCGCTTGCGATCGATCAAGCGTCGCCTCGCGAGCATTGCAACAAAGGTTGGCTCCGAGGCCACCTCGGGGTCGAACCGGCCGGCGTTCTTCCACAGGTCCACGAAGATCTCCTGAACCGCGTCCTCCGGGTCCTCACGCTCGAAGCGCCGTGCGATCGAGAAGATGAGACCGCCGTACACGTCGATCACCTCACGGATCGCGCCGACATCACCCGCGGCAACGTGTCCGAGGAGCGAGGTCGCCGCTGGAATCTGAGCGGGAGGCACGACCATCGAACCGTCGCAGTTTACCCGAAGTGCGTCGCGGTGGCCGCGACCACACGACGCCCATCGGGCGTGGTTCTGCTGCGGGGGGCGGGTGAGGGTGGCCGGTCCGAGAATGTGATCCTCCGCCCATCTATTCGCAGGAATCGCGCGATTGGATGCATCGTTCTTAGGACCGTGACCTGAATGCGAGGCTCGTCACCGCGCGGCCACAAGGGCGAGCCACAGCGCGCGCGTTCGAAGCATCAAGCGAGCGTACTACCGCGGCGGAAGGCTGCGCAGGATCTGGTCGATCGGAGTCCGCTCGGTTGCGTTACCCTCGGCCCGGATGTAGCGGGTCAAGGCGTAGGTATCCGCCGCGCGCAGCCCGTTGAACTGCAGTCCGGTACCGTCCGCCGTCGACCACCGCGCCGTGCACGGGATCTCGAGATCGGCGCGCTTCGGCAGGGAGAACCGCAGCACCGCATGCGTATCGATCGCGAGGTGCGCCCCACGAACGAACACGCCGCCGAGCGACAGACTCTGGATCGTGCCCGTCACCTCCGCGTCCGACGTCGTGACGATGGCCGGGAGCTCCAGGTGAAACTGCGCCGTGGTGCGAGCGTCCATGAATCGAGCTTCGCAAGCTCCGCGGCGAACCACAC
>JAYUYE010001145.1:0-2595 GCA_043752985.1 Myxococcales bacterium | reverse complement strand
ACCGCGAGGTCGTGCAGCGCGCGCGCGACGATGTGCGTCGCGAACAGTACCGTGTCGCGGCGATACGCGGCGGCGAGTGCGGCGCCGAGCTCGCGGGTGGAGGTCTTTGCCGGGTCGAGTGGGTCGCCGAACGCGACGACGACCGCTTCGTCAAGCGCGGTGATCCGACGCACTGCCGCAACCAGCCCACGGGCGCGCGGCGCGGTGCCGCCGATCCGCTCCGCCGAGCGACCAGCGAGGAACTGGCCGATCAGCGCCGGTGCCTCGACGACGACCTGGTAGCTGAGCGTGACCGGGACCACCGCGATCGGGCGACGCGCATCGAGCGTGGTGCCGAGTAGCCCGAGCTTGAGCTGCGACTCGACCTCGTTGGTTCGGCACCGCGTCGCACCGGGGAAGATCACCGAATGGAACCCGCGCTCGAGGAGCTCGGCAGCGTACGCCTTGAGGACGTCCTTGTAGAGCGTGGCGGCGAGGCCGCGATCCACGCGATACGCGCCGAGCCCGGCCATCATGCGCGCGAGGACCGCATTGCGATACATGTGCTTGCCCGCCGCGTAGGCACATGGCGGCAGCTCCGACCGGCGCAGTGCAACACCGACGACGAGCGAGTCGAGGTTCGACGAATGCGTCGGCGCGAACACCAGCGTGTGATCGTGCGCGAGCGTCCGCAGTCGCTGGATCGGCCCCGTGATCGCGAACCGCGAGCGAAATGCGAGATCGAGCGCACGCGGGAGCATCGCCATCACGACGCGATAGAGGCGGCGATCAAAGCCGCCCGCGATGTCCTCGAGGTAGAGGTCGACGATCGCGCCAAACACCTCGCGCGTTCGCGCCGGATCGTACGCATGCGCCGTCACCTCGGCCCAGCGGATCTGTTCGCGCTCGCTGCGCGTTCCTTCGGCACGCTGATCGGCCTCGTCGGCGAGGACCTGCTCGACTGCGTGCGTGATCTGCCGCCCGACGTACGTGCGATCGATCCGCGTGCGCACGGCAGCGGCGATCGGTACGCGCTCACGTCGCCACGCGACCAGCCGGCGCTCCGCCTCGGCAGCTGGCTCAGACATCGGGCTCGTGCTTCCTGGCCGCGCGTGCCGCGATCTCGCGCCCGCCGCCGACGATCAACATGTACGGGATCGCGAAGCCCACCTGGAGGTAGAGCGTGAGACCGCGGAAGCACAGGACGACCATCACCGCCTTGTCCGCGGGCAGCAGTGGTCCGAAGAACGGCAGCGCCATTGCCTCGGCGAACCCGGCGCCGCCCGGCGTGGGTGCGAGGTACGTGAACGCGATGTAGACGATCACCGCGGCGAACGCGCGAAGATCGACATCACGTCCGAATGCGTCGAGGAGCACGACGCCGACGCCGGCAAACATCGCGAAGTAGATCGCGTGCGAAAGGACGAGGAACCCCAGCGGGGCGAGTCCGCGTGTGCGCAGCAGCGCGAGCCGATCGATCGAGCTCGTGGTCACTTCGCCCGCCGACGCGAGGCGCTTACCGCCGTGAAACCGACGCGCCAGCGCGCCGAAGATCCGCGCCGACACGCGCTTCGCCGGCTCGGGCCGGAACGCGGCGACCGTCAACACTGCGAACAGTGCGGCGAACACCGCGCCGCCGAACACCACGACCGCGAACACGCCACCGTCGTAGTCCGGACCGAGCCCGACCGCGACGAACACGAACGACGCGACGACCACGACCGCGACGCCAGTGAACGCCTTCGCGAACGCGATCGCGACCGCTGCATCCCACGGCACGCCACGCCGCCCGAGCATGTAGATCGTCGCCGGTGCACCGAACGTCGAGCCCGGCGTGATCCACGAGAAGAAGAAGTTCGCGACGCTGGTATCGATCGCCGCACGCCAGGTCACCTTGGCGTCGATCGCCGCGCCGAGCGCGCGATAGCGCAACGCATCCGCGGCATAGATCCCGACGCACAGCGCGGCGAGCAGGACGAGCGTCGCGAGCGGCAGCGAGCTGATCACCGCCCACAGCTGAGCCGCGTCAATGGGAGCGCGGGAGATCGCCCAGATCGAACCCGCGATCGTGAGGCACGCGAACAGCGCGACCCACGCCACCAGCTTGGTCACGCCCCTATCGTAACCCAGCGGTCAGCGGCGTGTCGGCATCACGACGAAGTCGATGTCGCGGTCGAGCTTGCAGCGCAGCGAGTCCTCGTCGCCGACGGCCTCAAACTGGCAGCCCGCCTCGTCGGCCGCCGACACCTGCTGGCCCTTCGTCGGGAACGTCAGCACGACCCGGTTGCCCTCGATTCGCCACACGCCCTTGAACGGCAGATCGAAGACCTGACCGCCGCAGCTCGACTTGACGCGGATCCGCACGACGCGATCACGCGTGGCCGTGAACCGAACCTCGGGCTTGTCGCACGACGTGCCGGTCTGCTCCCACTGACCGCCGAGGCCCATCAGCTGCTCGTAGCTGGTGGTGCCTTTGCGGTCGAGGCCGACCTTGATGCGAAACGTCGGATCCGCGCGCAGCGACGCGAACGCCGGATCAAATCGCGCTTCGACCAGCCACTCGATCGCATCGGGCTTCTTCGACTCCGCGAGCATGGTCAGCTCGGTGAGTGCCTC
>JAYUYE010001144.1:0-2598 GCA_043752985.1 Myxococcales bacterium | reverse complement strand
GATGCTGTTCGCGATGCTCGCGATCAACCGTCCGGCGGCCACGCAGACCCACGTCGTCTACGTTCGGCGCCGCGGCTGCTGGTGATCCGTCGCGTGTCGTGCGGATGATCTCCGCATGACGATGCGCGCGATCGCGATCACGAAGCCCGGTGGCCCCGATGTTCTTGCTCTGGTCGAGCGCGAGACACCACAACCATCGCGCGGCGAGGTTCGCGTTCGCGTTCGAGCGACGGCCATCAATCGCGCCGATCTGCTCCAGCGCATGGGCGCGTATCCCGCGCCGTCCGATTCGCCGCCCGACATTCCCGGGCTCGAGCTCGCGGGCGAGGTCGAAGCACTCGGACCCGGCGTCGAGCGTCTCGCGGTCGGCGATCGCGTGTTCGGCCTCGTCGGTGGCGGCGCCTACGCCGAGCAGCTCGTCACGCACGAGCGCGCACTCGCGAAGATCCCCGACGGATTGTCGTTCGAGGATGCGGCCGCAATGCCCGAAGCATTCATCACCGCGCACGACGCGATCGTGGGGCAAGCCGGCCTCACCGCCGGCGAGACGCTCTTGATCCATGCCGCCGGCAGCGGTGTCGGCACCGCCGCGATCCAGCTCGGCCGCGCACTCGGTGCCTTCACGATCGGAACGGCGCGTACCGCCGACAAGCTCGAGCGCGCGAAGGCGCTGGGCCTCGACGCCGGTGTGGTCGCCGAAGGCAATCGGTTCGCGGATGCGGTCCGCGCGATCGAGCCCGCGGGCGCGCATGTCGTGCTCGAGCTCGTCGGTGGTGGTTACCTCGACGAGGATCTGCGCTGTACGCGCCCGCTCGGCCGGATCGTGCTCGTTGGCTTGATGGCCGGCGCGAAGCACGAGCTCGACCTTGCACTGATCCTGCGCAAGCGGCTCCGGATCATGGGCACCGTGCTGCGCGCGCGCCCGCTCGAGGAGAAGCTCGCGGTGATGCGCACGTTCGAGGACCAGGTGGTTCCGCTGATCGCGCGCGGCACGCTGCGCCCGGTGATCGATGCGGTGATGCCGCTCGATCAGGCCGCGCAGGCCCACGCGCGGATGGCGAGCAACGCGGGCTTCGGCAAGATCGTCCTGGTCGTCTAGCCATGGCGATTCGGTTGGCCATCCGTGTGCCAACCGCAGCCCCGTACGACTCGACAGGGTCGGACCGCTCGAACGTGGGGTGGCGTCGGCGACGCGAACCCGCCCGCGGGCGACACGGACCACACGGCGACGACGGTCGAAGCGAGTCCCGAGCGCATTGCGAACAGCCCTGCGGCGATGGTCTGCCGCGCGTTGCCGCGGTTTCAGCGCCGGCGCCGCAGATCCTGGGCGGTGCGGTACACGGGCACGAGGTTCACGCGCTCATCCCACGACGGGTGCCGGCGCGCGAACCACTCGAGGCGTTCGCCGGTCGACATCGTCGGGTTCGCGGCGAGGGCGGCATCCCACGCGGTGCGGGTTGCCGGGTCGTTCAGCATCTCGCGAGCGGCGACCTCGAGCACGTAGGACTCGATGTACTCCTTGCGCTCGAATGCGGCGTTGAACAGTCCCCACGCGACGAGCGAGTCGGGCAGGGCCGGTTCGAACAGGTGCAGGATCAAGCGCGCGTGCGACTGCATGATGGGCACGAAGATCGCGCCGCGCTCGAGCGTGCGGGTCTCGGCGGTCCACGCGCCCTCGATCTGCGCGCGCGTGCGGCCCTCGTAGGGCGGCGCGAACGTCACCTTCGTCGCGCGGAAGACCTCGACGGCCCGCCGGGTCTCGTCGACCGAGAAATACGCGATGCCGTGCGCATCGAGCACCGCGCGTGCGGCCGCGGCGAACCCACCGTCGACGATGTAGCCGCCCGTGGGAACCTTGACCGTCACGCCGGGCACCAGCTCGTCATAGAGCGGAACGCTCCAGGTCTCTGGCGTCTTCTCGTCGTAGACCAGCCACGGTCCGCCGGTGAGCTCGGACAACCGCTTCTCGTATGCGTAGCCGCGGAATGAGATCTCGTGATTGCCGGGACCGTTCTGCCAGGTCAGCGTGACCTCACTGCCAGCGAGCCGGCTGTCGGCCGCATCGGCCGCGCGGATGGCCTCGCGCCACGCGGGTGCGCTGCGCGTCGCCTCCTCGAAGATCGCTTGCAGCGTGTGATAGGTGCTCCGCTCGCGCTCCTGGTAGGTCCGCCAGCTGTGCGTCTCGACGAGCACGCCGAGTCGACTGCGGGTGGCCACGTACCAGTTCGAGAATCGCGCCGGGGCCTCGCCGACTCCGAACCCGGAGTGCGGATTCGTGTCGTCGACGAATGACGGATAGAACGGGATGGGCAGATGACCGAGCTCGGTCAATCGCTTCTGCACCGCGTCGGAGAGCGCGGTCGCTGCCTCTTCCAGTCCGTCCGCGCGCGGCGCGAGCGGCGCCGTGATCACGCTGATGTCGTGCTCGAACTGCGCGCCATCGGTCGTATGCAGATCGACGAGCAACACCGGATCGCGCTCGCGCACGACTCGTAGCTCGGCCTGGATCTCGAGCGAGTCCGCCTTGACGTAGTCGCGGTTGAGGTTGAGTCGCGCGGCGTTCGTACGAAAGCCCGCCTCCTCGGGCCCGCGCTGGTT
>JAYUYE010001143.1:0-6557 GCA_043752985.1 Myxococcales bacterium | reverse complement strand
CGCAGGGGCCGGCCGCCGACCGCGATCAGCATGATGAGGAAGACGAGGTAGTCGAGGCTGAACCGGTAGCCGAACTGAAACCAGCCGCTGTTCTGGTAGAACAGCGAGGGCAAGGCGACCGCGGCGACGGTGATCCACAGCGCGCGGTGCATCACGTTCTTGTCGCGCGGCCACAGCACATAGAGGAGGAGCGGCGTCGTGACCCACATCGCGAGTCCGTGGCCGCCGATCTGGATCCACGGCGCGCGCGGCACCGTCTCGGGGAGGAGCGTGAGCGCGACGGCCAGGTTGCGCCCGAGGTAGTGGTAGCTCGCGAGTCCGTACTGCTCGATCTGCAGCTGCTGGCGAACGTCGAGGTAGCTGTGGCCGAACTCGGTGAACGATCCGAACCGGACGTAGTTGAAGATCATGCCGGCGACCGCGAACGCGGCGATCGGTGCGGCGAACTGGAGCAGCGGTCGGATCAGTTGCTTGCGGACGGCGACCTTGCCGGCGCGCAGGTCGAGGCTGCCCGACGCACCTGCCTCGAGGGGTGCGCCTTCGCCCTCGGCGGCGACCACGCGCGACGCCATCCGCCACGCCTCGAACACGAACAGCGGCAGCATGAACGCCATCGGCGTCCGCGTCAGTGCGGCGGCTCCGAGCGCCAAGCCGGCGAGCACGGGATGCCTCGCCTCGATCGAGGCCCACGCATACGCGAGCGCGAGTGCGACGCCGACGACGTGCGCCGTGTACCAGACCTTGCCCTGGACCGCGGAGAAGAACAGGACGCTGCCGAATCCGAGCAGGGCGACGAGCCAGAGGTCATCGCGCACGCTGCGCTTCGAAAGCCCCGCCTTGGCGAGCCGGCGAAGCACGAGCAGCGCCAGCGGGAGAATCAGCGCGGCGATCAGCAGCGTCGGGATCACGTCGTTGCCGTCGCGACCCGAGATCACGGCGGAGGGGAGCATCAGCACGGCCGGAAACGGTGGGAACGACGTGTACAGGGTAATCGCTTTGGTCTGGCGCACGCGCGCCATCGGCAGCTCGGTGCCGTCGAGCAGCTTGAACTTCGGGCGGGTCTTGAGCCGGCGGCCAAGGGCCTCGGTGCCGTCGTCGAGGATGACCGTCTCGACCTTGGCCCAGTCATCGCCCTTCGCAGGCGGTGCGATCGACGGTCGGCCGGACAGCCAGGCGTCGGCCTGGTACACGAAGTGCGGTGCTCCTGACTGGCGCCCGACGCGATCCCACGCGACTGCCCCGTAGACGGCCAGGCCGATCACGAACAGGGCGGCATACAGGCGCACCCGGTGACGTTAGAACGGCCCGGGGCCGCGTGGTAGTTTGAGCGCCGTCTCGTGGCAGCATCCGACGAAGCGGAGCGGGGCGGACCGAGGCGGTGGCACCTCGCGCCGGCGATCGTGCTCGTGGTCGTCGCGCTGTGGGAGATCTTCGCAACCCGCCACGCCGCGACTTCGGTGCCCGACGATGAAGCGTGGGCGATGTCGGCCCAGGTTCTCCGCGGTCAGTACCAGCCCGGCGACCTGATCGTGTTCGCGCCGGACTGGGTCGATCCGGTCGGTCGTCTGCACCTCGGCGATCTGATCCCGATCGACGTTGCCGCGCGGATGGACGCTGCACGGTTCGGTCGGATCTGGGAGGTCTCCATCCGCGGCGCGCGGTCGCCGGATACCGCGGGCCTGATGCCGAACCAGGTCATCAAGGTTCACGGCATCGAGATCCGCAAGTACGAGCGCACGCCGGTCGAGGTGCTCGCCGACCTCCGCGATCGGATCTCGACCGCGACGGTGCTCAAGGGTGGCCGCGGCCCTTCGCTCGAGCTCGCCGAGGTCGGGTTCGCGCCGCATCGCTGCATCCAGGTCGTACCCACGCCCGACATCCCGATGCAGGTCACGTTTCCCGGTGTGCCGGTCGGGACGCAGCTCGTCGGCTACGTCGGGATTGCGGACGTGTTCACGCGCCGGGACAACCGCGCCGCCGCCCAGCTCGAGGTCCAGATCGCCGGCCGCGTGATCGCGCGTGCACGTGCAGGTGTCGACGATGGCTGGGTCCGGTTCGAGGGCACCACCACACCTGGAACCGCGGACATCACGGTCGTCGCGCGCTCGGCCGACGCGAACCGGCTGATCTGTTTTGCCGCGGAGCTGCGCCGATGAAGCCTGCCGTGCGGACCGAACGGCTCGTCGGCTGGGTCCTGGCGCTGCTGACGACGATCGTCGTCCTCGGCAACCAGCAGGACGTGGGGATCGCACGCGACGAGGTCGTGTACATGCAGTACGGCACGAAGTACGCCGACTGGTGGCTCGGCTTCGGCAAGGCGAGCATCACCAAGACGTTCGGTGGCCCGGGTCCGACCGACAACAACCGCGAGCACCCGCCGCTGATCAAGACGCTGTTCGGACTCTCGGAGAAGTTGTTCCACGACGGGCTCGGCGTAAACGAGGTCACCGCGTACCGGATTCCGACCGCCGTTCTGCACGGCCTCTGCGTACTGCTCGTCTATCTGATGGCGCTCGCGCTGTGGGGCTTCGCGGAGGCGATCGCCGGCGCACTGCTCCTGCTGCTGTTGCCACGCGCTCTGTTTCACGCGGGGCTCGCCGCGTTCGACGCGCCGATCATGACGCTGTGGTTCGCGACGATCTACGCGTACTGGAAGTGCCTCGATGGACGGAGCTGGCCGTGGCAGGCCGGAGTTCTGTTCGGGCTCGCGCTCGCGACCAAGCACAACGCCTTCCTCCTGCCGTTCGCGATCGGCGCGCACTACGCCGTCGTCGGGATCCGCAACCGCGCGGCCGGATTCCGCGGGGTCGTGCTGCATCACTGGCGCGTGCTCGTCTCGTTCGCGGTGCTCGGGCCAGTGACGCTGATCGCGGTGTGGCCGTGGCTGTGGTTCGATACGTTCCAGCACGTGCGCGAGTGGATCGCGTTCCACACCACGCACGTCCATTACAACTTCGAGTACCTCGGCGATAACTGGAACGCTCCGCGCTTCCCGTGGCACACGGCGCTCGTCACGACACTGGTCACCGTACCGGTGGTCACGCTCGTCGCGGCCGTGCTCGGTGCGGTGAGCTGGTTCCTGCGACGCGCCGAGGTGGCTGATCCGACCCGTCTGCCAGGGCTCCTCCTCGTGCTGTCGGCCGCAGCCTCGATCGGCCCGTTCTTCCTCGGCACCACGCCGATCTTCGGTGCAGAGAAGCACTGGATGCCTGCGCTGCCGTCGATCTGTATCGCCGCCGGCGTCGGTGTGGTGTGGGCCGCGCGGCTCGCGATCGGTTCGTTCGCGACGCTGCGGCGGCTCCCCGAGCGCGGACGGTCTGCGATCCTTGCCGGTGTGGTCTCGCTCGTGGTCGGCGCGGCGGCAGTCGAGACGGTGACGGCGCAGCCCTACGCGCTGAGCTGGTACAACGCGCTCGCTGGTGGCGCACCCGGCGGTGCGGATCGCGGGATGAACCGGCAGTTCTGGGGCGTCGCGGCGCGCGGCGTCCTCCCCGTGCTGCGGGCGGAAGCGCCGCCGGTGGGATCACCGCCGCGCCACGTCTACACGCACGATGCGTCGCCGGCGTGGGGCATCTACCAGCGCCTCGGCTTGATCCCACGCACGTTGCCCGACGCCGGCTGGGAGCAGAGCGGCATCGACCGCAGCAAGCTCGCGATCGTCATCCACGAGAAGCACTTCAACCGTCACGATTACCTCGTGTGGAAGTCGTACGGCACGGTGAAGCCGGTGTTCGTGCTGCGCGCCAATGGCGTACCGATCGTCAGCGTCTATCGCCGACCGTGATCGCTACGGCGTGATCCAGATGTCGTCGACGTCGAGGTGACCGGCGGGGGAATCGTCCACGAGCACGATCGTCGCCTCGCCACCGCGGCTCGCACCCGGATCGAGCGTGACCGTGCGGAGCGTCTCGCCACCCGGCGCCGGGACGCCGGCCGTCGCGACGATCGCGCCTGCGATCCACAGCTCGACACGCAGCTTCGTCGCATCGGTGCCGCCACCGATCTTGATCGAGAGAATCCCGGTGGCCGTGAACACCGGTGACGTCACTCGACCGACCGCCGCGTCGCCGCCGTGCATGCTCGTCGCAAACTTGCGACCGGTCGCGCCGAGCACGAGCTCGTGACCCGAGAGCTCCGCCTCGGGACGGCCGCCCCAAGCCGGTCCGGACAGTGTCCAGCCTTCCCACGCGATCTGTTCGAAGTCGAACAGCACGCGCGTGCCGGCCGGCGGCTGCGCGGGGATCGCGGGTAGCCAGATCGAATCGGGGCTGACCCGCGCACCGGTGTACACGCGCGGTCGCTCGTCGGTGGGCAGCTTGAATGCCGCGCGATACGAGGCGTTGACCTTGCTCATGGTCGCGGGCTCGGCGTTGTGGATGTCGGTACCGTCGAGGATCAACGCCGCGAATGCGTGATGCTCGAGGGCAGCGTCGAGACCTTCCACCGTGCGGGTCTGCCGCCAGGTCACGTCCTTGACGCCCATCCGATGCACGCGAGGTGTCTTGCCGGCGAGCTGGAGGTACCAGGGATGTGACGGCATCCACACGTCGCCCTCGATCGCAGCGATCCGCGCGATCAGCTTGTCGCCCGCGGCGACGTCCCGCTCCGTCGGGATGTACTTCTCGGGATCCCACCGATTCTGCCAGCACGCGAGTGCGAGCGGCACCGCGGCGGCGAGTGCGAGGAACGACGCCACGAGCTCGAGCCGCTTGCGGGGGCCCCACAGCACGCGAGCGCAGCCGTACACCGCCGGGATCGCGGCACCTGCGGCGAGTGCACCGTGGAGGAACGCAGGCATGTACGCGTTGAAGTGCGCGAACTCGGTGCCCCAACCGATCGCGCCGAGGACCGTCGACACGGCGAAGGTCGACGCCCACAGCAGCAGCGGATGCGTCTCGCGCGGCAGCGTCCGTCGCCAGATCACCGTGATGAGGACGACGAGGAGCGCCGCCCCGATCACGATCGACATCGCGGGGAAGTGCCACAGGATGTTCGCGAAGGACTGATAGAAGCGGTCCCAGTTGAAGTCATGCGCCGCGTGGATCTCCTTGATGTAGATCCAGAACCAGCCGTCGGTCGTGCGCTGCAGTAGCCACGTTCCGCCGAGCCCGATCAAACCGGCCATCGCGACGTAGGCCGGCACGCGGCGCCACGCGATCACGAGCACGATCAGGCCGCCGAACGCGACATAGATGATGCCGGTCTGCTTGCAGAAGAACGCGAGGGCGAGCAGCACCGCGCCGGCAGCTACCCTGCCGTGACCGCGCAGACCCGTACCGGTCGCGGCCCACCGCGGCAGTCCGGCGATCGCCGTGGTGACCATGAACAGGAAGAGCGTGTCCGCGCGGACCAGGTCGTACCAGCCCTCCATGAACGGGTACGCCGCGGAGAACAACCCGAGCGCGATCACAACGCCGCCCCACGCTGGCGCGCGCCGCGCATGCTGGTGGCGTGGGTTCGCGATCGACACCGCCGCCACGATCGCGATCCCGATCAGCGCGATCACCGAGAACGCGCGACCGAGCGGGTACGACAGCCCGAACGCTCCGCCGAACAGGGCGAGCAGCGACGGATAGAGCGGCGTGTAGAGGTAGGGAATGAACTCGATCGACGGCGGCACGTAGACGCCGAGACCTCCGTGGATTCGCTGCGCGTGGTGGAGCATGCCGCCCTCCATCCACTCGAGGTCGTACGGGTACAGCAGCCGCCCGGTGATCGCGGTCGATAGCAGGAAGATCTGGAACAGCGCCGGTAGCGCGAGGATCACCCACGGCGCGATTCGCAGGATCCGCTGCGCCCACGGCTCGGCATCGGGAATCGATGCGGTCGGCAGCGAGCGCGGATTGTCGAGGTGCTCGCCCGAGGGGCGGCGCGGCGCGTTCGCCGGATCGGTCGACGCACGACGCTGGCGTCCCGATGCGTTCGGTGGATTGGTCGACGCACGGCGTTGACGCTCCGACGCGCTCGCCGGATCCGACGGGCCACGCGTGCGCTCGGAGCTCGCCGGATCGGTCGATGCACGACGCTGGCGCTGCACTGCGCTCGGCGGATCAGAGGGACGACGCCGCGGCGCCGGTGTCATCGGAAGCGGAGTCTGCGCGCGCGGGGCGGGTTTCTTGTGTGCGGCTGCCGACGCCCGGGCGAGCGTCCTCGACCGCTCGCGGTCGCTCGAAGGATCGATCGGCGCAGGCGTGTCGTTGCGTTCGCGACCGGTCGGAATCGGCTCGGGCGTCGCCGCGCGCTCGCTCGCGAGATCGATCGGAGCCGGTGTCTTGATGCGCGTGCGACCGGCGACGGGCTCGAGCGTCGCCGCGGGCGGTGCCGTTGTCGGCGCGCTCGACGGCGGATCTGCAGAGGCGGAGGACGACGGCAGACCCGGTGCGGGTGTCGTTGCCGCCGCGGTCGGTGGTGTGACGGCGGTCCCGGGCGCGGGCGTCCTCGTGCGCTCGCTTGCTGGCTCCGCCGCTGCGGTCGCCGGTGCATCGGATGCCGCAGGTGTGATCGGCTGATCGGGTGCCGGTGTCTCGCTCGGTGCGGTCGCGGGTGCCGCCGCCGCA
>JAYUYE010001142.1:0-2602 GCA_043752985.1 Myxococcales bacterium | reverse complement strand
TCTTCGAGGCCCTGACGAATCACCATGCGAGCGGTCGGGCGCGAGAAGTAATCCTCGTCGCTGCGGTCGTTGATGGTGATGCGGCCGTCACCGGCGCTGAGCCACACGCGAGCGATCGCCGTCTTGCGGCGGCCCGTTGCATACGTCTTCTGCGTCGCCATGGGATTCCTTACGCCTTCTCGACCGGTGCGCCGGGATTCGAGACCTGCAGGACGCGCGGCTGCTGCGCAGCGTGGTCATGCTTGTCGGTCCTGTAGATCTTCAGCTTCTTGATGATGCGGCGGCCGAGGGGACCCTTCGGCAGCATGCCCCACACGGCTTCCTGGATCGCGCGCTCAGGATCGGTCGCGAGGACGTCCTTGGCGAGGCGCGTGCGAATGCCGCCCGGATACAGGGTGTGGTGCTGGTAGAGCTTCTTGTCTGGCTTGGTGCCAGTCAGCTTCACGCTACCTGCGTTGAGGACGATCACGAAGTCACCCATGTCGACGTTCGGGGTGTACGTGGCCTTGTGCTTGCCGCGGAGAACCAGCGCGATGCGAGATGCGAGACGGCCGAGCGTGTGCCCGGTCGCGTCGATCTGGAACCATTCGCGCTGGGCCTCTCCGGCCTCTTTGGTGAGCCAGGAGCTCTTTTGCGTCGCGTTCATCATGGGCTTACTCGAAGGGGGGATCGTGTACAAGGCCGCGAAAGCTAAGTCAAGGAGCAACGCCTGCCGTGTCCTCGACGAAAAGCTCGGTGGGGCTGTCTAACACCTGCGAATGACGAGGTCCAGTGGACCTGCGCCTTCGTTCAGTGTCATCGCCCCGTGTTACGTACGAGGACGTGACAAGCGGTTCCAAGCGAGTGGGTTTCGTTCTGAAGCCCGACAAGACCGAGGCCGGGGCACTCCTCGAGGACCTCGTACCCTGGCTCCGGGCACAGGGCCATGTGCCCGTCGTGACGGCAGAAGATCAGCTTGCCCCGGCGGGCTGCGAGGTTGTCCCGGAGCTCCAGCTCGGCGAGGCAGTGGATCTCGCAGTCGCTCTTGGCGGCGACGGAACGATGCTCCGCGCAGCCCGGCTGGTCTCCGATCAGAGCCGGCCCGTCCTCGGGATCAACCTCGGGCAGCTCGGGTTTCTTGCGGGCTTTGCCCCGAGCGAAGCGCAGGACGCGCTCGCGCGCGCGCTCGCCGGCAAGCTGCCGACGACGAAGCGCATGCGGATCGCGGTGACGTTCACCCGGCCCAACGCCGCACCCGTCGTTCGCTACGCCCTCAATGATGCCGTGCTCCACCAGGGCGCCATGGCCAGGCTGGTCGAGATCGATGCCTTCATCGATGGCGAGTTTGTCGCGTCGTACCGCGCGGACGGTCTGATCGTCGCCACCCCGACGGGATCCACGGCCTACAACATGGCGGCGGGCGGACCGATCGTCGTCCCCGGTCAGGACGCGATGACGCTGACGCCGATCTGCGCGCACGCGCTGACCAACCGGCCGCTCGTGATCGGCGCGCTGTCGACGATCCGGCTCCAGCTCGGCGCGGATGTTCGCGGCGTGCTGATCACCGTCGACGCCCAGTGGAGCCATTCATTCTTGCCGGGGGACATCGTCGAGATGACCACGGCGACCAAGCCGCTCGTGATGTTCGCGGGCAAGCAGAGCTTCTTCGACGTGATGCGCGACAAGCTCCACTGGGGTGCGCGCTCCGACAAGAAGGCCAAAGGAGGCTCGTGATGTTGCGCCATCTTCGTGTCACCAACTTTGCGATCCTGTCCGATGTCGAGATCGAGCTCGGACCGGGGATGAACGTCCTCACCGGCGAGACCGGCGCGGGCAAGTCGCTCATCGTCGAGGCCGTGAATCTGCTCAGAGGCGGCCGCGCATCCGCGGACATCCCGCGCAACGGCGCCGATGAAGCGGTGGTCGAGGCGATCGTCGAGGTGCCCGAGGATCTGCAGGCGCGCGTCGCCGAAGTACTCTCGGCAGCAGGGCTGCCGGTTGGCTCCAGCGCCGGGCTGCCGAAGGGCGAGGGCGACGAGGTATTCATTCGCCGCGTCATCCAGCGTGGCGGCCGCAGCCGGACGTACGTCAACGGTGCCCTGACCACGGCCGCCCGGCTCGCCGAGCTCGGCGGTCTCTTGATCGATCTCTCCGGCCAGCATCAGCACCAGGGCCTCGTCGATGCGGCGCGCCACCTCGACCTGATCGACGCCTTCGCGAACGTCTCCACGGCCGCGGCGGCCGGCGGACTCGCAACGATGCATGCAGCGTGGGCCGAGCTTCGGCGCTGCGACGACGAGCTCACCGCACTCGGCGGTGACGAGCGCACGCGCGAGGCGCGCGTCGACTACCTGCGCTTCCAGCTCGAGGAGCTCGACGGCGCAGCCCTCAAGCCCGGCGAGGATGCAGTGCTCGAGCTCGAGCGCGTGCGGCTCGCATCGGTCGATCACCTGCAGGGCGCCGCACGCGCCGCCGAGGAGGTTCTTTACGGCGGCGACGACAGCGCACGCGATCGCGTCGCGGCCGCGGCGCGCGAGGTCGAGCGCGCGGTCAAGACCGACCCCACGCTCGAGCCTGTCGGGCGCCAGCTCACCGAGATCGAGACGCTGATCGACGACGCGGC
>JAYUYE010001141.1:0-2603 GCA_043752985.1 Myxococcales bacterium | reverse complement strand
CGTGCCACCACCCTCGGTGTACGTGACCTTGAGCGCAAACGAGCTGGTCGCCGCGTAGCCGTTGACACCGACGTAGACCTTCGCCGGTCCAATGATCGAGCACTGCTCGCTCGTGCCGTCGCGGTACGGGCGGCAATCGAAGGCGGTCGCTGTCGGCGCCGCTTCCTTGCGGACGTACAGGTCAGCATCGCCGTCGCCGGTCATGACCGCGGTAGCCGTCGTGCCGGCCGCGACGTTGAACGGGCCGTACTGCTTCCACGCGCTCTTGACGACCGCGTCGGCCGCGTCGAAGTTCGTGACGGTGCCACCGGGCGGTGGCGTCGTGCCGGTCTGCATCGACAGGTCATAGATGGCCTTCACGTTCGCGTAGCTGATCTTGCCGCCTGCGACGGTGGTCACCGTGCTGCGGATCGGGAGCCACACGAAGTCCGGGTGCTGCTTCTTCGAGGTGCCGATCCACTCGCCGCCGATGATCTTGCCGGCCGCGTCGATCTCGAGGATGTAGTCGTAGCGATCCATGTGCGTGTACTGGTCGATCGTCGAGCCGAGGTTACCGTCGCGCGACTGCGGCGACTCGGAGATGTAGTCGACGTCCATGTGGACCTTGAACAGCTTCGTCGCGTTCGCGTTGAACACGTACGCGGTCGGGACGGTGCCACCCGAGGTGACCTTGACGGTGAACGTCGCGGCCGAGTAGCCATTGACGCCGACGTAGACCTGCGTCGCGCCCGCGGGCACGGCGAGAGTGCACGTCTCGGCAGCGCCGGTCTCGTACGGGCGGCAGTCGTAAGCGGTCGCGGTCGGCTCCGCGCCGAACTTGACGAACATGTCGGGGTCGCCGGTGCCGCTCATCACGAGCGAGAGGCTCGTGCCCGCGGTGACCGGGAACGCACCGAGTTGGGTCCACGCGCCGGCCGCTGCGGTGCCAGCGCGCTCCGTGGTGGTTCCGCCTTCGACGGTGACGCCGATCGCCTTGTTCGCATCGACGGCGGTGATCTCATCCATGGCCGTGATCCGGTAGCCGCGCAGCGGCTGGTTCCAGACCTCGGAGTCCCACGTGCGGTCGTAGACGAACGACGCGCCCTGCTTGCCGAGGTAGTTCGTCATCAGGACGTGGAACGTGCCGGGGTTGGTGTCCTTGCAGCTGCCCGACGCGCCGTTCGGGCGGCCGTACTTGTCGAACGTGACCTCGTTCGCGCTATCGAGCTGGTCGCAGCGCAGCGAGACGAACTTGGTCTCGGTGCGATCATGCACGAGCGTCAGCAGCGCCTTGATGTCCTGGATCTTGAACTCGACGCCGTTGTACGTGACGGCCTTCTTCGGCTCGGGGAGCATGATCGCGGCAGGCGCCCACGCGTGGCAAATGCCCCACCACGTCGGAATGCAGCGTCCGCTCGTCGCGCCTTCGCGCTTCGAGCACGACTCGCCGAGTGAGCTGTTGCACTCGCTTGTCTGCGTGCACGCGGTGCGCGTCGCTTGCGCGTCGATGCCGTGAAACTTCGAGACGCCGTCCTCGACGCCCGTCACGCCGAACGCGGTGCCGTACTTCGCCGAGGGAGACGCGCTGGTCGCGCCGGCCCACTTGAAGTTGATGCTGTCCTCGTAGACCGGCCAGTAGCTGCCGGCCCACGGAATGTTCGTCGCCTGGCCCGTTCGCGGGAGCTCCGTCGCGCGGTACTCGAGGCTGCCGTTGAACAGAGACGGGCTGTCTGCCGAGCCCCACGCCTCTGCCTTGCCGTCGGCGCCGCCCTTGACGTCGCTCTCGTCCGGCTTGTCCTCACCATCGGTCTCATCCACGCAAGCGCCACCGACCAGGCCGAAGCCGAGTACGAGGGCAGAGATCTTCATCGTCCGCATGTTCAAGCTAGCTCCAGTAGGGTTGTTCGTTCGCGCGCCGGTTGAGCACGTGTCGTGCCTGGGTGTCCAGGCACCGGACGCTGCGAACATTCGTTTGCAACCTGGCGTGACGAGCCGAATGCCATGTCATGCCGGTGTCCTTACGGACGTCTGGATGTGCGACGGAGTCGCATCGAATGGCTACTCGAGTCGCCGGCGGGCCGAAACGGACGTAGCGCGCCCCACGCTTCGTACGTGGTGGCGCGCTATCGGGAAAACCGAGCTGAAAATCAGGGACAGTTATCGGTGGTCGTTCCGACCGAGAGCTTGGTGCAGTCGGGAGTGTTCGAGAAGATGACGCCCTTGACCTGCTTAACGAGCGTCTTCGACGGACGGTTGACCGCGTGCTGGGTCGCCGAGAAGTCCGAGTGCAGCTGCATGTGGAGGAGGAAGCGCTCGAGCTGCTGGTCGTAGCTCATCATCTCGAGAGGCGTGCGGACGTGGACCGCTTCGAACTGCTTCCACTTCGCTTCGATCCAGCCGTGGATGCGCCAGAACATGATGTTCGAGAGGTTCGTCTGCGGGTTACCGACGTCGATCGGCGACGCGCTGTCCATGAACTGACCGTGCAGCCAGTTGTGGTTGCCTGCGCCAGCGGTCGCGTCGCGGTCGTACGAGCGGATCGAGGAGTCGTTCGCGTCGACCGCGCCGGAGAGGCGCAGCGTGGTCTGGAGGAAGTTGCCGAACTCGTCCTCGCTCGCGAACGA
>JAYUYE010001140.1:0-6568 GCA_043752985.1 Myxococcales bacterium | reverse complement strand
TGCTCGTAGCGATCACGGCGTTGACCACGAGCGACTTGATCACTTCACTGCTGGAGCCAGCCATTACTTGATCATCTTCGAGAGTGCCTTGAACTCCTCGGTGCCCGCCTGCCCCAGCAGATCGAAAACGCAGACCTCGGTCGACGTGATCATCGCGCCGGCTTCGCGCGCCAGCTGAAGGCCGAGCCGCCAGTTTGCCTTGGTCCGGCTCGCCACGGCATCCGCGACCACGTGCACGGCGCACGCAGGACCCACGAGATCACGCACCGTTTGATAGACGCAGACGTGGGTCTCCATCCCGCACACGATCCACTGCTCGCGCGTCAGCTTCGCGCCGATCTTCTCGGCGGGCGGTAGCGTGTGGAACGCCTCCGCCGCAGCCGCGGAGAACTCGATCTTGTCGAACCGATACACGGCGGCGCCGTGGTCAGTCTCGGCCGCGCCGAGGGCTGCGGCGAGCTCCGGGACGGTCTGGCCGAGGCCCTTCGGATACTGCTGGCTGACGATGATCGGCACGCCGAGCCGGGCGGCCGCTGCGACAAGGATTCCCGTGTTCTTGATGACCTGCGCGGCGACCTCGGGCGGCATCGCGGGGACGAGGCGTTCCTGGATGTCGACCACGAGCAAGGCGGCACGGGCACGCAGCAGGCGCTCGCGACGGCGAAGCGCCTCCGCTTCGAGCCACTCGCTCATTTCTTCGCAGCCTTGTCGAGCGTCTCGATCGCATCGTGCAGTCGCTGCAGCCGCGATTTCTCCTCGGCCAGGCGCGCGCGTTGCTCGGCGACGACATCCTCCGGCGCACGCGCTAGGAAGTCGGCATTGCCAAGCTTCTTGTCGAGGCCGCCGATCTCCTTCTCCGTCTTCGCGATGTCCTTGGTGATGCGCGCCTTCTCCGCGACGACATCGATCTCGCCGAGCGGCATCACGATCTCGACCTCGGAGTTAATGACTTCCTTGCCGGCGACGCCGGTGAGCTCGTCAGGGCCGACCTCGTCGCGCGCGGTCAGCGCCTCGGCGTTGCCGGTGAACGAGCCACCGATCATCGCCTTGACGCGCGCGGTGCGCTCGATCGCCTCGCGGAACTTCTTGAGGATCTCGCGCTTCTCGCCGCTGACGCGAATGCCGACCGACGCCTGCTGCGCGGGTGCGAGGCCAAACGTGGCCTTGAGCATGCGGCAGCCGACAGCGACGTCCTGCACGAGCTTCATCTCGGCCTCGGCGGCCGGATCGACGAACGCTGCGTCGCCGCGCGGGAACACCGTGATCATCAGCGAGCCCGGCAGTTGCGGGGGCTTCGGCAGCTTCTGCCAGATCTCCTCGGTGACGTAAGGCGCGAACGGGTGAAGCAGCCGCATCGTGGTCTCGAGCGCGGTCGCGAGCACGCCCTGGACGACGTGCCGGCGTGCGCTCTTGGCGGCGTCCTGCTCGAGCTCTTCGCTCTGGTACAGGTGCGGCTTCGCGAGCTCGATGTACCAGTCACACAGCTCGTGCCACACGAACTTGTAGATCGCGTTCGCGGCGTCGCTGAACCGGAAGTTCTCGAGCGCGGTGTCGACCTCGCCCGCGACCGACTGGAGGCGTGACAGCAGCCAGCGCTCCGGCATGCCGAGCGACGCGCGGCCCGCCGGCGTCGACAGCTGTGCCTCGAAGCGCTCCGGGTCGTACCCGTCGAGGTTCATCAGCGCGAATCGGGATGCGTTCCACAGCTTGTTGATGAAGTTGCGATACCCCTCGACGCGCTCCGCGGACAGCCGGATGTAGCGCCCACTCGTGTTGAGCGCCGCGAGCGAGAATCGCAACGCGTCGGCTCCCATCGCCGGGATCCCCTTCGCGTAGTTCTTCTTGATCGTCTTGATCGCCGCCTCGGGCGCGTTGTCCGCGTCCGCGCGCTTGAGCATCACGTCGAGCGTCGCGCCGTACACGATGTCGAGCGGATCGACGACGTTGCCCTTCATCTTGGACATCTTGTCGCCGTTTTCGTCGGTGACGATCGATGTCAGGTACACGGTGCGGAACGGCACCTTCCCCATGAAGTGGAGCCCGAACATCATCATCCGGGCGACCCAGAAGAAGATGATGTCGGGTCCCGTGACGAGCACGTTGTTCGGATAGAACGTCGACAGCGCGCGCGTCTTCTCGGGCCAGCCGAGCGTCGAGAACGGCCACAGCGCCGACGAGAACCAGGTGTCGAGGACATCCTCGTCCTGCTTGAGGTCGGTCTTGCCGCAGGTGCCGCACTCCTTCGGCGCCTCGCGCGCAACCATCGTCGTGCCGCACGCGCAGTAGTACGCGGGGATCCGGTGGCCCCACCACAGCTGACGCGAGATGCACCAGTCGCGGATGTTGGTCATCCAGTGCATGTACGTCTTGGACCACAGCTCGGGGACGAACTTGGTCTTGCCCTGCTCGACCGCGAGGGCTGCCTTCTCGGCGAGCGGGGCCGCGCGAACCCACCACTGATCCATCAGCATCGGCTCGATCACGGCGCCGGAGCGCTGGCTGCGACCGCGCGGCACCTTGTGCGGCTTGATCTCGCCGAGGTGACCGCCCGCCTCGAGGTCTGCGATGACTGCCTTGCGCGCCTCGTCGACCGTCATCCCGACGTACTTCGCGGGGGCCGGATCGCAGATCCGACCCTTCGGATCGATCACCTGGATGATCTCGAGCCCCGCGCGCTGACCGATCTCGAAGTCGTTCGGATCGTGCGCCGGCGTGACCTTGACCGCGCCGGAACCGAACTCGGGGTCGGGCCAGGTGTCGGCGACGATCGGAATCTGCCTGCCGGTCAGCGGCAATGTGACGAGCTTGCCGACCACGGCCTTGTAGCGCTCGTCGTCGGGGTGCACGGCGACCGCGGTGTCACCGAGCATCGTCTCGGGACGAGTCGTCGCGACGATGATCTCGCCGGTGCCGTCGACGAATGGATACTTGATCTCCCACAGCGAGCCGTTCTCTTCGACGGTATCGACCTCGAGATCCGAGACGACGGTCGCGCTCGACGGATCCCAGTTGATCATCCGCTTCGCGCGAAAGATCAGGCCCTCTTCGAACAACCGCACGAATGCCTCGAGCACGGCGGCGTTGGACTTGTCGTCCATCGTGAACCGCTCGCGCTGCCAGTCGAGAGAGAAGCCCATCAGCTTCTCTTGCTCGCCGATCCGGTTGCCGCTCTTCTCTTTCCACGCCCACGCACGGCGCAGGAACTCCTCGCGGCCGAGCTCGAACCGCGTCTTGTTCTCGCGGCGCTTGAGATCCTTTTCGACCAGAACGTGCACGGCGATCGATGCGTGGTCGATGCCGGGCATCCACATCGCGTTGAAGCCTTGCATCCGCTTCCAGCGGATCAGGATGTCCTGCATCGTCGAGCCGAGCGCGTGGCCGATGTGCAGGGAGCCCGTCACGTTCGGAGGGGGTAGCGTGATCGAGTACGGTACCGTCGGGCTCGCTTCATCCGCGTGGAAAAAGTCGTTCTCGAACCAGAACCGCAACCAACGGGGCTCGACCTCCGAGGGGTCGTACTGCTTCGGGAGCGCCGACGACGTTGTCACGGGCGGACGCTAACACACGGTCGGCTCATCGGCTCCCGCCGGAGTCGATAGGACGCGCCGTTCGGGTGACGACACCGGCCTGGATGGCCTTGCCGCCGAGTGCGAATCATGGCGCGTGCGAAGACGCTGGAGCACGCACGACGTGCCCCCGCGACCTTCAGCGCTTGCGAACAACTGCGGAGCCGAATGCCCCGCGACGCCGGAGCGAATTCGCTACGAGCTGCCGCGACGAGCGGTCAGTTCCTGCAGGTTCTCGCGGATGATCTGTTCCGCGAGGTCCGGCACGACCTCCCACACGACACGCTCGACCACTTCGGCCGACAGCTTGAGGAGAGCGAGAAGCTCGGGGCTACCCTCTTTGAGGCCCGTCGCCTCAGCAAGGCGCGACGACATCTTCGCGAGGGTGCTCTCGACGAGCTTGGAACGCTTGGTCGGGTTACCGCTGATCATGGGGGCTCGATTCGCTCCTAGCGACGGATTGAACGCGGGCGGTGCAGAGACGGCCACAGGAGCCGGCGCTGGAGAAGAAGCAGCAGGTGCAGGTGCGCGCATCGCCGGGGCCGCAGCCGCGGGGGCCGCAGCCGCGGGCGCGGGCGCACGGTTCATCGTGCCGTCCGACGACACGGGGGGGACGGCCATGACGGTCGTTCTGCTCGTTGCAGGCGGAACGGTCGCCACGGGCGCAACGCCACCGGGCATCTTGATCGTGGGCATGCCCATGATCGTCGCTGACCGTGGGGGTTGAGCGCCGGCCATGGCAGGCGCGCTCTTCGCGACGGCCGCAGCAGCGGCGACCGCCGGGGCAGCCGCAGCAGCGGCGGCGGGTGATGCGGCAGCCGCAGCACCCTGACCGGGCTTCGCGACGCCGCTGCTCGCCTTGGCCACGATCTCCGTGACTTTCTCGAGCATCGTCTGCGTGTCCCACGGTTTCGGCAGGTTGGCGTCCGCACCGACCTGGACGCCCTTTGCGCCGTCGTACGGAGCGCCGTTCCCGATCAGGATCACGACGGGAACGTCCGCGGTCTTCGCATCGGACTTCAAGGCGAGGCAGAGATCGTAGCCGGTCTTGCCCGGCATCGTGGAGTCCGCGAGGACTACCGCCGGCTTCTGACCCTTGGCCTTTTCGATCGCCTCGTCATAGTTGCGCGCGCCGACGTACGTGAACTCGGTGCCACGGAACGTAATGTCCGCGACCTGCTGCATCGTGGCGCTGTCATCGACGCACAAAACAATCTTGCTCACGTGTCCTCCAGAATTGTCGCCCGCCGCCCATCCCCGACCACTCTCGAGCTATCTCTTTGGTAACACGCACCTCGCGGGAGCGTCAAACCAACTGCCGGGAATCCGTGGCCCTTTTCGCCGGGAACCGATCGAGATCGGGCGGAGCTGGTGCTAGCTTGCCCGCCGCCATGCCGACCCATCACACGCCCGTGCACCTCGCCGCGGCCCAGGCCGTCGCCGCGAGCGCTGGGGTCGCCGCGACGGATCTCAAGGTCGAGGCCCCGCCCCGCGCCGAGCTCGGTGACCTCGCGGTCGGCTGCTTCGCGATCGCCAAGGCCGCGAAGAAGAGCCCGGCTCAGGTCGCCACCGAGATCGCGGCCGCATTCCAGCCGACCGACCTGCTCGCGAGCGCGACCGCCGCCGGCCCGTTCGTCAACGTCCGCCTCGATCGCAAGGCCACGTTCCGCTGGCTGATCGATGCTGCGCTGCGTGGCCAGCTCGTGCCGAGCACGGTCGGCACCGGCAAGACGATCTGCATCGACTACAGCTCGCCGAACATCTCCAAGCACCTCGCGTATCACCACATCCGCGGCACGACGATCGGCCACGCGCTCGCGCAGATCTTCCGCGCGCTCGGCTACACCGTCGTCGGCATCAACTTCCTCGGCGACTGGGGCACCACGCACGGGATGCTGCTCGCCGCCTACAACATCTGGGGCGCCGAAGAGCCGCTCGACATCGCGAAGCTCAACGCGCTGTACGTGAAGTTCCGCGACGGGATGAAGACCAACCCGGCCCTCGAGCAGCAGGGCCGGCTCTACTTCAAGAAGCTCGAGGACGGCGATCCCGAGGTCCGCGCGCTCTGGCAGCGGTTCCGCGACATCTCGTGGGTCGAGTTCGAGGAGGTCTACAAGCTCCTCGGCATCGAGTTCGACGAGGTCCGCGGCGAGAGCGCCTACGAGACTGACATGCCGGGCGTGTTCGAGGAGCTCGCGCACCTGATCACAGAGAGCGAGGGCGCGCAGGTCGTCGAGCTCGAGGGCGAGAAGAACCCGATCCTCCTCAAGACCAAGGACGGCACCACGCTGTACGCGACGCGCGATGTCGCCGCGGCGAAGTACCGGTGGACCACGTTCCATCCGACGCGCTCGCTCTACGTCGTCGATCGCGGCCAGGCCCTGCACTTCCGCCAGCTGTTCAAGCTCCTGCTCAAGGCCGGTCACGAGTGGGCCACCGTGTGCGAGCACGTGCCGTACGGCTTGATCCGGCTCGGCGGCAAGAAGACCGCGACCCGCCTCGGCGGCGTCATGCTGATGCGCGACGTGTTCAAGGTCGCCGAGGCCGAGGTCCGCGAGATCATCGCGAAGGTCAACCCGACCCTGCCCGCCGATGTCGTCGATCAGGTGGCGCCCCAGATCGGCATCGGCGCCGTCGTGTTCGCGAACCTCGCGACCCAGCGCGAGAAGGACATCGACTTCGATCTCGAGACGGCCGTCTCGCTCGAGGGCGACTCCGGCCCGTACATCCAGTACAGCCACGCGCGCTGCGCCTCGATCGCCCGCAAGGCGAACGAGACGATCACGTCCGCCGCCGGCGTGCGGCTCGATCTGCTGACCACCGAGTTCGAGTGGGCCGTGGCAAAGAAGCTGCTCGAGCTTCCCGAGATCGTCGTGCGTGCGTCGGAGAACAGCGAGCCGCATGGCGTGGCGCACTACCTCCTGTCGCTCGCGAGCGAGTTCTCGCGCTGGTACAACGCCGGCAACGACGATCGGACGCAGCGCATCGTGTGCGACGATCCA
>JAYUYE010001139.1:0-2610 GCA_043752985.1 Myxococcales bacterium | reverse complement strand
GAGGTGCCACTCGCGCAGTACATCAGCGGCGCCGCCCCGTCGACCTGCACCTCGGGATTCGGCGACTACGCCTCGGAGCGGCTGTTCGGTCGGACGGGCAGCGATGCGTCTGTGATCGCTCGGAAGCTGGCGTGGGTTCGTGATCGGTACTCGTTCTCGGTGACCGAACCGATGGACTCCGATGGCGACGGCGTCACCTGGAAGTACGGCGCCAGCCGCTCCGTCGGTGACTGCAACGACATCAATCCGGTCAAGGGAGGGTGCGCCGTCAATTCCTGTGAGAGTGCACTCGATTGCAACGACTTCGATCTCTGCACGACGGATACGTGTGACGGCTCGGCCTGCCGGAATCGCCCGGTCGACCTGGATGGAGACGGGGGTGTGCCTTCGGCATGTGGCGGCACCGACTGCGACGACTATCGCGCGGACGTCTCGTCAGCATCGATCGAGGTGTGCGGCGATGCGGTTGACAACAACTGCATCGGCGGCGTCGACGACGGCACCGCGATCGACGCGGTCGAGTACTTCCGTGATGATGACCACGACGGGTACGGCCGCGGTGCCGGAACACGGTCCTGCGTGCCTCCGGGATCGGGCTGGAGCACCCGCGCCGGGGACTGCAATGACGCGCGCCCCAACATCAATCCAGGGGCGAGCGAGAGCTGTGGCGGCGTCGAAGACTTGAACTGCGACGGCTCCACGCAAGGAGCCGATGGTGACGGAGACGGATTCTCGTCATGTCAGGACTGCAACGACTCGCGTGCGGACGTTCATCCAGGTGCCGTCGAGACGTGTGACAACGTCGACAATGACTGCGACCTCACCACCGACGAGAACGTACCTGGAACAGGTGCGAGTTGCGCGAGCGGCCTGTTGGGAGCCTGCTCGGTGGGCGTGGTGACCTGCCAGAATGCAGCGATGAGCTGCCAGCCAACGCTCTCGCCAGGTATGCGCGCCGAGGTCTGCGATGGTGTCGACAATGACTGCGATGGCACGGTCGATGACGGCGTCCGCACGACGTTCTATCAAGACGGCGACCGCGATGGTTTTGGAAATTCGACAGCGGCGCTCCAGGCGTGCTCCGCGCCCACCGGATACGTGACGAACTCCCAAGACTGTTACGATCAGAACGCTAACGTTCGGCCAGGACAAACCGGCTTCTTCGCCGGCCACCGCGGCGACGGGCTCTACGACTACAATTGTGACGGGCTGCAGAACTATCAAGCGCCGTTCGTCGCTGCACGGTCATGCGACTTCGATGCGTGCCGCAGCTCTCAGGGTTGGGAAGGCGAGATTGCGCAGTGCGGTGAGTCCCGGCAATGGATGACGGGATGTTGGGGAGCGGTGTGGGTCTGCACGCAGGTGAGCTTCGAACCGCGAACTCAGAGCTGCAACTGACACAACCCGATGAGGCGTCACCGACGCCCACCGGGCTCGTCGAGGTCGACACCCGTAGCGCACAGCGCGAGCCGCGCGCCCGACGACGCTAGCCCGAGGTCGGGCGCGGACCGATCGGAGCGACCGGCGGATTGTCGACGTCCCAGATGTTCGACTGCTGGTACTGGCCCGAGTCCATCAGCGTGATGCCGACGAACAGTGCGGCCGCGAGGATCGCGCTCATGAAGATCACCGAGTGGAAGATCTTGTCGTACTTGAGGTGCATGAAAAACAGCACCACGAGCGTCGCCTTGATCACGGCGATCAGCATGGCGATGGCGAGGTTGATGTTCGTGCCGAAGTCGACCTTGGTCGCGAGCACCGTGACGAGCGTGAGCATCAACAGCGCGCCGCCGGTGACGAGCAGCACCTTGACGGACGCGGTGTGAGCGATGCCGTCGTGATCGTCGTGATCGTCGTGATCGTCGTGATGTGCAGTGGCCATGATCGATGTCCTCAGTGGATCAGATAGAGGAGCGGAAACAGGAAGATCCAGACCAAGTCGACGATGTGCCAGTACAGCGCAGCGAAGTCGACCGGGCCGAAGTAATCCGGGGTGAAGTGGCCCTTGGTCGCGCGGATCAAGAGCCAGATGAACACGAAGATACCGACGAGGACGTGGATGCCGTGCAAGCCCGTCATCGCGAAGTAGATCGTGAAGAACATGTTCGTGTGCTCGGGCGGTGGCCCGGCGTACATCGCTGCCTTCTCGTCGGCGTGCGTCATCGGACGCTCGGTGCTCGCCTGCTTCTGGCCGAGCTCGGTGACGACCGTGCGGTCCGCGAGCGGGTCAGCAACGGTCTCAGGTGGCGCCGGCGCCTTGCAGTCCGCCATGACGCGGACGGTGTTCTTGCGAACGACGTGGTCGCCGTACTCGACCAAGATTCCTGAGGCGCCCGAGGTCGTGCACTCGGTGACCACCGCGGTGCCCTGCCCCGTGAGCATGCCGGTCTTGCCGCGGCGAGAGTCGCCGCACGCATTCTGCGTTGCGAACGGACCCTCGCTGCCGAAGGGTGCGGCGCACGTGCCACCGGTGCAGTGCCACGTGTAGAACCAGCCGCCCTTGCAGACGTGCGGATTCGCATTGGGCTTCCAGCACGGGTACTGCTGCTTCGCCGCCGGGAAGTCGACGCCACCGCTTGGGCCGAACACCGGATCGAAGCAGCGGTTGAG
>JAYUYE010001138.1:0-6587 GCA_043752985.1 Myxococcales bacterium | reverse complement strand
CGTCGGCGGCGAGTAGCAGCGAGGTCTGCGGCGCCCGCGCGCGCCACTGCGCGAGGTCCGGCACCTCCGGCAGATCCTTTGCCCACGTCCGCAGGGTCGACGCGCCGATCAGCGCGATCACGATCGGAGTCGCGATCACAACCCAGAGCACCGCGAGGATCGGCGCCCGCCACCACCACCCGCCATCGCGCCGGTTGCTGACGACGACCTGCCTCATATCGCGAACAGCGCCATCTGGCGCGGCGGCCCGATCACGCGCGCGCGCGCACCGAGCGTCTCGGCGATCGCATCCGCGCACGCACCGGTGACGAAGATCTCTCTCGCGCGTGTCTGCTCGATCCATGCGAGCAGCTGCGTGCGGCCGGCGACGAAGGGCCACGCGAAGCTCGCCGCGAAGCCCGTGCTCGCATCGATCGCGCGGTACGAGACCAGCGCGCGGACCTCGCGATCGATGGCGCGCGTGCGTTCCCCCTCGATCCGGATCACCACGGCCGGGTCACGGCCGGGCGCGCGCAGCGTGGGTACGCTCGCGAGCCCGGCGATTCGCACCGCTGCATCGCGCAGGGCCTTCGACGTCGCGATCGGCACGCCGTCGGCGAGCAACCGGGATGCGATCTCGATGCCGTCGAGCGCGCTGTCGACCACGAGCACCGTGGGGAGCCCGGCAGCGAGCTGCTCGCGCGTCCATTCGATCAGCCTTCCGGCGACATCCTCGAGCGGCTCGGGTTCGTGATGCAGCTCGCCGAGAGGTGCATCGATCACGAGCGCATCGCACGCCCGGACCTCGGCCGCCTCGTACCAGCTAGTCGCCGACGTTCGCACCGGGCCCGCGTAGAGCACCGTGCGACCGACCGCATCGACGTGGAGCGCCGCTGCACCGAGACCGCGGCCCGACGGGATCAGCTCGAGCCGGAGCGTGCCGAGCGTGAACCGCTGGCGCAGCGGAACGGCGAGGTGGCCATCGCCCTTCGCGGCGAGCAGGGCGAGTGTGGTCGGCGAGCCGATCAGCTGGCCGTGGCCCGTGCGTCCCACCCGATCCGCCGACGACACGAAGCAGATATCCCGGCGCCGGCGCGCGTCACACCAGATCGGAGTGCCGGTGAGGTGCACGCCGTCGCGCCACGTCACCGGGGCGATCGATGCTGCACGCGGGCGGCGCGCCACGCCTCACGGTGCCATCCGAATCGTGATCAGGCAATCATTCGGCCGAGCTCGTAGGCAGTTGCCCACTCAGGAGCAGCTCTTCGAGCTCGCGAATCACGCCGATCAGGGTCTCCCGCTGGGCGTCCTCGAGGGTGAAGACGATCCCCATGCCGGGAGGCTCGTCATCGTCCGCCAGGATCGTGTGCGACACCTTGCCGACCAGAGACAGCGGCTGCTGGTTACCCGGGACAGCGACCAGCATGTGGATCTGCGAGGTCTCGGGCAGCGGCTTGTCCGTGAACAAGAACAGGCCTTCCTCGTTGATGTCCTTGGTGAACGTGTTCGCCGGTCCCTCGACGGCGCCGTAGGTCACCGGGAGGCGGATCGGTAGCCGGCGCTTCTCACGCAGGTTGAGCAGCCCACCCCGGACGAAGCCGTTGAGGTAGTTGATCTTGTCCTTCTCGGAGCCGCCGAGCGCGACGACCACGCCCATCGGCTCGGCGCGGTGACCGACCACGGTCCCGCGCAGCGTGACGAGCCAGCCACCGACGTCGAGGTCGACCCGGACCGTCGCGCCTTGCTCCGCGGGATCACTGCACGGCACGAAGACCGTCCAGTCCCGTGGATCGAACATCTTGATCCACTCCGACTGACTGGTCAGCCGGAGGTCGAGCCTGACACCACCCACGCAGCCATCGTAAACCGATACGCCGCCGCGTGCCGAGTTACTGGATCGCGAGTCGTAGCGTCATCGGCTTGGTGGCGCGCAGCAGCTGCACGTTCGCCGTCTTGGCCGAGCCAGCGCGGATGTAGAGATCCGCCGCGTCGTCGATCGACTTCACCGGCTGGCCGTCGACGGAGGTGATGACGTCGCCATTGCGCAGGCCGGCCTTTGCGAACACGGTGCCCGGCGCGACCACGTCGATCCGCGCGCCCGCGGGCGTGAACGCTCCGCGCACCGATGCGGTCAGTCCGGCGAAGTCACCGAGCGCTGCGGTGAGCTCCTTGCGCGAGATAATCGTCGCGGGATCCGCGGCCGGCGGTGCAGCCTCGTCGGGGCCCCGGACGATCACGGCGCCATTCATCGCGTCGGCAAACGCGCGAGCGCCTTCGTCATCGACCGCGCCCTTCTTCAGCGGCTTCGCGGCCGGCGCAGGCGCGGGCTCCCTCTCCGGATCGGCTGCGCTGTCCGTCGCTGCGAGCTCGGGCTCGTTGTACGGATTGAGCTCCATCTCGGTGGTCGTGATCGCGTCGGGCGCGGATGCGACGCGAACCGGGGCAGCGGTGTTCGCGGCGTCGAGCGTGGCTTCGTCGTACGGGTTCGTCATCGGCGCCGAGCTCGGCGCACGGGTGACCCGAACGCCACCCTGACCGGGAGCCACCGGCGCGTCAGCGTCGTCCGGGGCAGACGGGTCGCCGGGACCGCCAGGACTCGGCTGCCCGGCACGCTTCTTCGCGGCCACGGCCGGGGATGCCTCGTCACGGTCGCCGCGGCGCCAGGTCGGTTCCGGCGCGGTGAGGACCAGTTCGCGGCCTTCGGAGGTCAGCGTGACCTCGTCCTCGTCGATGGCGGTGACCACGTACGTGCCGATCACAGAGCCCACGTCCGCCAGGACATGGGTGCCGCGGTACTTGTCGAACAGCAGCGCCTGGTGACTCTCCGTCATCACTCTCACCACCCGCAGACCGACCTTGGCCGGCGAACCATCGGCCCGCATGGGCTGCGGTTCCGAGGGCTTGGCGTGGTCAGCGAACGCGAGGGAACCTGTCAGGGTCAGGGCAAGCAGACCGGCAACGAGGCGCATGCAGTGGCGATCTGCAAACGACGATCCGGTCGGACCGCAGGCAATGCGCGGAAACTACTCCTGCGGTCATCCACCTGTAGCCCAGACTTCACACCCGCCGCGCCTCCCGGCCACACACCAAGCCGAGTGACTAGGCCTTCTTCGCTTCCTTGCTGCCGTCGAGCTCGGACAGATCGAGATCCTCGAGCTCCTTGAGATCCTCGGCGGTCAAGCCGCCCATCGAGGCGCCGGAGCTGATGTCACCCTTGTCGTCGCTCTTGCCGCCGACCACGCCGGCACCGAGCTGCTTCGCGTTGTCGCCCTTCGGCGCCTCGAGCAGACCCATCTTCGACTTGAGCTCGGACAACGCTTCGTCCTCGCTCGTGCCGCCTGCCTCGAGTGCGTGGAACTTCGATTCGAGCGTATCGCCCGACAGCTCGCCCGCGAGCTCCGCGCCTGCCTCTGCCTCGGCCTCCATGAGCTGGATGCGCTCGGCCATGCGATCGAACGTGTCGAACGCGCTGGTGTCGCCGAGACCCTGCATCGTGTTCGCGATCTGCTGCTGCGCCTCTGCGCGCTTCTTGCGCGCGATGAGGATGTTCTTCTTGCGCTTCGCTTCCTCGATCTTGTTGTTGAGGAGGCGCAGTGCGTCCTTGAGCTTCTCGACCGCCTGCTTCTGCGAGATCCATTGCTGCTGGTACTGCGTCGCGATCGCCTCGTGCTCGTTCTTGCGCGCGAGTGCCTGGCGCGCCAGACCGTCGTCGCCGGCGCGGACTGCGACCATCGCCTTGCGCTCCCACTCCTTGGACTTGTCGGTCTCGGAGACGTACTGCTTCTGGAGCTTCTTCTCGTCGGCGATCGCGACCGCCACGGCCTTCTTCGCTTCGACCAGCTGCTGCTGCATCTCGAGCAGCACCTGGGACAGCATCTTCTCTGGATCCTCTGCCTTCGAAATGAGGTCGTTGAGGTTCGACTTGATCAGCGTACCGAGTCTCGAAAAGATGCCCATGGCTTGCATCGAGCGTACGGGATCAATGGTGTCGTTGCAACGCTCGCGCCTTGCGTGCTACTGACCCCGTTCTCCGACGATGAGCGAGACTCGAAGGCTGCCGCGTCACGTCGGCATCATCATGGACGGCAATGGCCGGTGGGCGCAAAACCACGGTCGCCCTCGGCTCGACGGACACCGCGCCGGCGCCGACTCCGTTCGCGACATCACGCGTGCCTCGCGCCAGGTCGGCATCGAGGCGCTGACGCTCTACGCCTTCTCGTCGCAGAACTGGGCCCGTCCCGCCGAAGAAGTCGCGGGCTTGATGCTGCTGCTTCGCGAGTTCTTGATCGACGAGCGCAGCGAGATTCTCGACAACCAGATCCGGCTCGAGGCGATCGGTGACGTCGAGAAGCTGCCACCCATGGTCAAGGAGCCGCTCGACGAGCTCCGCGCGGCCTCCGCCCACCACACCGGCATGACCCTGACGCTCGCCCTGTCGTACGGCGGCCGCGAGTCGATCGTCCGCGCCGTTCGCGACATCGCGCGCGACGCCGCCGCGGGCACGCTGCGCCCCGAGGACCTCGACGTCGACCGGATGACCGGCTACCTGCCGACGTCCAGGCTGCCCCCACTCGACCTCCTGATCCGGACGAGCGGCGAGCAGCGGATCTCGAACTTCATGCTGTGGGAGATCGCCTACGCGGAGCTCGTGTTCACCGACGTCCTGTGGCCCGAGTTTCGCCGCGAGCACCTCACCACGTGCCTCGACGAGTACGCGGCCCGTGAGCGTCGGTTCGGCCTCACATCGGCGCAGCTGGCGTCCGATCTCGATCCGCCCTGATTGACCCGCCTCCCGCGCTGCGGTTAGCTGCAACCCCTTGGCGCTCGGTAATCTCGCCCAACGATTCCTGGTCGCAGTCGTGGCCGTGCCGCTGCTGCTCCTCCTTCTGCACTATCACCGGCCCGAGCCGACGTGGGCGGTGCTGTTCGTCGCGTCGCTGATCGCGATGTACGAGTTCTTTGCGATGACGCTGCCGGCACCCGATCGCCGGCCCGCGCTCGTCATGGGCGGGCTCGCGTGCCTCGCGTTTTACTGGCTCGACTTGCTCGCGCTCGCCCGCTACGGCAACGCGATCCCGGTCGAGCTCCAGCGCCTCTCCTTCGGCGGCGGCACGACCATCGCGCTGATGCTCGCCGTCGTCGTGCCGGGGCTGTTCTTCCTGTTCCGGTTCCGTGACATCCCGACCGTCGCGAACCGGATGACCGCGACGGTGATGGGCATCGTCTACGCGGGCTTTTTGACGACCATGCTCGCGAAGCTCAAGCTGATCGATCCGGTCTCCAGCGGAGACACGGTCCTGATCGTGCTCTTGATCGCATGGCTCGCCGACACCGGCGGCTACTTCGCGGGCCGGTTTCTCGGCAAGGCCAAGCTCTACGAGGCTGTCAGCCCGAAGAAGACGTGGGCCGGCGCGTGGGGCGGCATCGCCGGATCGATCGCCGGCGTCGCGGGGCTCAAGCTCCTCAGCGCGCCGTGGCTGACCTGGTTCGACGTGTTCGCGCTCGCGATCCCCGGCGGCATCCTCGGCCAGCTCGGTGATCTCGCGGAGTCGCTGATCAAGCGCTCGGTCGGTGTGAAGGACTCGGGCGCGCTCTTGCCCGGCCACGGCGGCATCCTCGATCGGATCGACGCCGTGCTGTTCATCGCGCCGTACGTCTACATCTACCTGACGATCCGCGGTTACGGATTCCAGGGACTCTAGTCGCCGGCATGGTTGCCGGGCTCTCACGCGCTCTTGCTAGCAGGGCGCTGCGTCGAGCTCGTCTCACCGGGAAGGGCGCACGGCTGCGTTCCCGACGCCGGCACACTCGTCGTCCTCAGGTCCTCCGCTCGAGGCCGTCCTCGTGATCGGGATCACGTCCGTGACCGTCGTACCGTCGACGAACATCACGGTCACGCTGCGCCCGCAGCCGTAGATGCCACCGCTGGCGATCAGCTCGAGGCGGTGCGTACCTCCTGGAAGTTCTTGATCGAGCGCGCCGGTCTGCGGGTTCGTGATCCAGGCGCCGTTCACGCGGACACCGAGCCGCGCGCCGCCGCCGGCCACCGTGTCCCACTGTTCCAGGCCATTGTGTGAGCGGAGAAAGATCGCCTTCACGGCAAGAGACGAGATGAGGTCGACGTCGAGCACCTCGTCGGGGAGACCGTCGGGCCGAAAGCCGCGCGCGCTGAGCAGGTCGATCTGAAAATTGCGGGGCGATGACTGCGCGCCCACGCCGCTGGACGAGCTCGGCGGAGCGATGGGCGGGCAGACCACCCGTGCGCGCTCGGGTCGCTCGATCTCAGGATCGACGTACCGGGCGGCGAGCAGCCCGGCGGAGACCGTGAGACCGGCGGCCGCCGCGACGAGGGCGAAGGGAAACCGGCGAACGAGAACGGGCGGCGTGAGCATCTCCATCAAACGCTCGAGGCGGCCGGCGGTTTTATCGAGGTATCAGGGGCACGCGGCGCGCGCCGAGAACCGCTTGCCGGGACAGCTTCCCGACGTCCGGAACGTCTGGCCATCGCAGCCGCAGTAGGGGCGCAGGTCGCGGGTGCAGCCGCGCGATTTCGGCGCGCACGTCCCCGGCTGTTCGGCGCCGCAGCCTTCGCCCTCGCACACCCCCGA
>JAYUYE010001137.1:0-2613 GCA_043752985.1 Myxococcales bacterium | reverse complement strand
GGTGTCGAGCTATCGGAGCACCTGACGAGCGCGGGTAGCGCGGAGCTCATCACGCCGATCAGCGAGACGTCGCGATCGTGGTCGGAGTCGCGGGGGGCGGAGTCGGCACCGGGTTTCTGATCGCGGCGACCGGTGGTGTTCGGTGTCGCGCGGGTCTCGACCGACGGTCGATCGATCTTGATCGCACGGACGTTCCAGTGCGCGGGTCGCGCCCATGATCTCCGCCGTGCGCTGATATCGACGCTGCGGCGGTCATGGCACGATGCGCGGCATGGCTCGCCGCTCGAAAGTCGCCGTCATCCGCGTTCGTCCCGATCACATTCTCGAGGACATCGATCGGCTTCACGATCTGGCGGGGGTCGAGCAGGTGCTCGACAAGGGCGCGCCGACGATCCTCAAGGACAACATCTCGTGGCACTTCCCGTTTCCCGGCGCGAACACAACGCCGTGGCAGCTCGAGGGCACGGCCCGCAGCCTGCGTGCGCGTGGTTATGACGAGCTTGTCTGCGTGCAGAACAAGACGGTCGTCACCGACGCGTTCAAGGGCGAGGACCTCAACGGCTACGTGCCGATCTTCAAGAAGTACAACATCCCGGTCCGCTACAACTTCAAGCCCGAGGAGATGTCGTGGTCGCAGTATCGCCCGAAGGCGAAGATGCGCGTCCTCGACACGATCTATCCGGAGGGCATCATGATCCCGGACGCGTTTCACGGTGCCAACATCGTTCACCTGCCGACGGTCAAGTGCCACATCTACACGACGACCACCGGCGCGATGAAGAACGCGTTCGGTGGCCTGCTCAACACCAAGCGCCACTACACGCACAGCTGGATCCACGAGACGCTCGTCGATCTGCTGGCGATCCAGAAGGAGATCCACGCCGGTCTGTTCGCCGTGATGGACGGCACGACTGCTGGTGATGGCCCGGGTCCGAGAACGATGCGCCCGGTGATCAAGGACGTGATGCTCGCGTCGGACGATCAGGTCGCGATCGATGCGGTCGCCGCATCCATGATGGGCTTCGATCCGCTGTCGATTCCGTACATGGCGATCGCCGACGAGGTCGGCCTCGGCAATGCGCGTCACGAGAACATCGAGATCGTCGGTGACATCGCGCTCGCCGAGCAGCGCTGGGGCTTCTCGGTCGGCGACAACGGCGCGTCGATGATCGGCGACATCATGTGGTTCGGTCCGCTCAAGCGGTTCCAGAAGCTATTCTTCCGCACCCCGCTGCTCAAGCTGTTCGTGATGGGCTCCGAGGCCTATCACGACTACTACCGGTGGCCGCTGCGTGACCGCCGCGTCTTCGAGCAGTGGCGCGAGCAGACCGAGTGGGGTCAGCTGTTCTCCCACTACCAGTCGCACGGCACGCTCGCGTCGCCCGGCGACGTCGCGCAGATCGCCTAGAGAGCCGCGCCGGGCGGTCGAGGCGGGCCGACCGCGTCGCCGTCGACGATGGCGCGTAGACGGTCGACGGCCTGTGCGTGTAGCCGGCTCGCCCACGACTTCGAGATCCCGAGCTCCTCACCTGCCTCGAGGAGATTCTTGCCCTCCCAGTAGTGCTTCGTCATCAGGGCACGCTCACGCTCCGGCAGCGTCGCGATCGCCTTGCGCAGGCGTGACGACATCCGCGCGGTGTCGATCTTCTCCGTCGGATCGACACGCTCCGCGGCTGGATCGAACCCGCCTTCTTGCAGCGTCTCGAGCGACGTCATGTACATCGTGCGGATCGCAGAGAGTGCGGACTTCGCGGCTGCCAGGGCGTCGGCTCCGGTCGGCGGCGCGACACCCGTCCGCGCGGCGCCAGCGTCGCGCTCGCTGCGATGCTCGAGGTATTCGCTGGTCGCGCGTAACGCGACGAGCTGCGCCCAGACGCGTGAGGGCAGCGTGGTCGCCTTGCGCAGACCGTCGACGATCGCGCCTTGCACGCGATACCAGGCGAACGCACCGAACGGCACGCCGCGCGTGGGATCGAACCGCGATGCCGCCTCGGCGAGACCGGTGTTGCCGAGCGCCACGAGCTCCTCGAGCTCGATGTACTGGCGCACGCGCGGGAAGATCATGCGCGCCGCCTTGTGCGATAGCTCGAGGTGAGCCTCGACCAGTCGCGCACGCTCGCCGACTTCCACGCTGCGAACGTACCGCATTTGCTGCTAGGTTCGGGGCGTGGGTGCGTTCACGCAGCTCGGAGTCGCGGAGCTGGCGGACCTGGCCGCGACCTTCAGCCTCGGCCACATCTCGTCGCACTACGCGATCGCCGCGGGCACGATCAACTCGAACTTTTCGGTCACCACCGATCGCGCGCGGTGGTTCGTCCGCGTCAACGAGGGCAAGGCCGAGGACGACGTCGCGTGGGAGGCACGCCTCGTCGCCGCGCTCGCCGCCGGAGGTGTGACGACCCCGGCACCACTCGTCGCGCTCGATGGCCGACCGTATGCACCGCTCGGGAAGAAGTTTGTCAGCGTGTTCCCGTGGAAGGCCGGCACTCACCTCACTCCGATCGAGGTGACGCCGGGGCTCGCCGGTCGGCTCGGCGCCGCGCTCGCGCAGCTGCACACGGTCGGGCTCGAGCTGGCGGCAAGCTGGCGCCGTCCGAGCATCTACGCTCACGA
>JAYUYE010001136.1:0-2614 GCA_043752985.1 Myxococcales bacterium | reverse complement strand
TCCGCGGCGCGTACCAGTACTTCCGGCCGAACCAGGATCCGATCGCCCAGGCAGATCTCCTGCTCGCGAAGATCGGCACGCTGGATCCGGATGATCTCCCCCCGGTGATCGACGTCGAGGCCGATGGTGGCCTGGCGCCAGCGCAGGTCGCGGCGAAGGTCAAGCTCTGGGTCGATCACGTCGAAGCGGCACTCGGCGTCACGCCGATCGTCTACACGGGCTTTTACTTCTGGCGCGATCAGGTCGGCTCGCCCGCATTCGCCGCTGCCTCGCCGCTGTGGCACGCGCAGTACACGTCCGCCGCCTGCCCGAATATCCCGGCACCGTGGGGCGACTGGGCATTCTGGCAGTACACCGACTCGGGCAGCGTCGACGGCATCCCCGGCAATGTCGACATGAACCGGTTCAACGGCACGTTCGCGGACCTGATGGCGCTGACCGGCGGCGCAGCTCCGGAGCCGACTGCTCCGTGCGGAACGATCCCTGCGACCGGGGGCACGATCGACGACGGTGACGCGTGCTTCTCCGGCGGTGGCCCGGAGGCATCGATGCGCCGGGTGACCACAGCGGGCGAGGGCAGGGACCTCGTCTGGACCCACACCACCGAGGACACCACCGAGTCCAACTTCGGGCACTGGACGCTCGACCTCGCGGCCGCCGGCACCTATCGCGTCGAGGTCTACACGGCCGCCACGTTCGCCGAGTCGAAGTCGGCGCGCTACGAGATCCGCGCGAGCGGCACGGACTCCGAGGTCGCGCTCGATCAGACCGCCGCGGACGGCTGGCAGTCGCTCGGTGAGTTTACCTTTGCCGCCGGCGGGGACCAGGCGGTCCACCTGTCCGACAACACGGGCGAGCTGCTCGCCCACAAGGTCCAGCTCGTGTTCGATGCCGTGCGTCTCACCCCGGTGCAGCCGGGCAATGGCAATGGCAGCGGCGATGACCGCAGCAACGATGACTCCCCGGCGCCCTCGGACGGTGGCTGCAGCACGAGTGGCGGCAGTGGCTGGCTGTTCGGCCTCGGGCTCGCGGTGGCGCTCACGCTGCGTCGTCGCCGCGCCTGACGTCCGCCCTGACTCACTGCCTCCAAACGGAGGGTGAAGGCGAACCATCACGCGCAGACCCATGAAAGTCTGCGCGTGAACGGCTCGCTCGGTGCGGGTCAGTCGCTGCGGCCGCTCGGTCGCGTCGATGAGCGCTTCTTGCGCTGCTTGCCGACCGCGGTCGGCTGGACGGCGGCGTTCAGCGTCGGTGCGCCGACCATCAGGTGGCCGGCGTCGTTATCGAGGTCCTCGCCGCGGATGTTATTCTTGCCCTGCGCCGCGACCGTGTGCGCCGTGCGGCTGACCTCGGCGACGAGCTCGCGCAAGTTGCCGGGCCACGGGCGCAGCAAACACGCCTCGATCAGCGTCGAGTGAATCTGCAGCGCGGGTTCGGCGCCGCGCACCGCATCGTGGACCAGGAAGGCCATCTCGTCGGGCCGATCGCGGAGCGGCGGAAGGACGATCAGCTCGGTCGACAATCGCTCTGCGACGTCGGCAGGAATCCCGAGGTGCTCGAGCTGCATGACGGCCGTTGTCACGACCCGCAGGGTGGGTCGCGAGTCGAGCAGCTTGTACAGGGTCGCGAGGTTCGCCGGTCCGAGCTTTCCGACCTGCTCGAGGATCAAGGTCTCGATCGCCGGACCGGCCACACGCTCGAGCGGCACGGCCTGGATCGTCGGGTTGAACACGGCCTCGGCCTTGTTGCGGATCTTCGCGTAGCCGCGCGCCATCCGGCCCTTGCCGCTGCCGGGCTCGCCGAGGATCAAAAGGTTCAGGTCGCGGGCCGCGTAGTCCTCGACCTCGCGCCATAGATCCTGCGTGCTCGCGCCGACGATCGCGTCGTGCTGGCTGGTGATCGCCGAGCCCTCGAACCGCGTGACATCCTCGAGCAGCACGGACACCGTGCGCCCGGTGCGAACGACCGACGGAGCAGTCACCGTGACCTCGCGATCCACGAGTGCGTGACCGCCGGCATAGGTGCCGTTGCGACTGCCGAGGTCGGTGACGATGAAGCGCTTGTCGCGCCACATCACGCGAGCGTGCTGGCGACTGATTCGGTCGTCGGTCGTGTTCTCCAGGAGCTCGCGCCCGATCACGAGCCCTGCCTCCGGGATCCGGAACGCGGAGACCACGGGGACCGCACCACTCCACACGACCACCACCCCGGGAACGCGCGTATGTGCTGTGGGCGCCCCCTCGGCCATGGAGGTCAGTATACCGCCCCCGGCCACCCGTGCGGTACAAGGGGGCATCACGACGCCCGTCATCACGTTCGACGCCGGTCAGGTCCTGGTCGAGCTGGACCTTGACTTCCTTTGCCGCCGGCTCTCGGAGCGCGGCCTGGAGGTAGGAGTGAGCGCGCTGGCGGCTGCCGCTCCCGCTGCCTGGCGGACCCACGACGAGCGGGTCGCCGCCGGCGCCAGCCACCCCTGGCGGGCCTTCATGGCGAGCCTTCTCGGAGGGGCCGGGGCGCGCGACGTCGACCCCATCGTGGAGTGGCTGTGGTCGGAGCAGCCACGGGCGAACCTGTTTCGCAAGCCTATCGCTGAGATGGTCGAGCTCGCGCGCGA